>JAUUNJ010000265.1 GCA_030844625.1 Roseburia sp.
CCCTGTCCGAGAGAGCCTGCTGACATATCCACACCCGGAGTATGTTTCATATCAGGATGTCCCTGAAGATACGATGTAGGTTTCCTCAATGTAATAAGGTCTTCTTTTGGGATAAAGCCTTTTTCTGCCAACACTGCATAAAGTGCAGGTGCCACATGTCCCTTTGATAAAACAAATCTGTCTCTGTCAGGGGTCTTTGGCTGCTGCGGATTAACATTCATCTCTTCAAAATAAAGATACGTCATCATATCCGCTGCTGAAAGCGAACCTCCCGGATGCCCTGATTTTGCACTGTGAACCTCTTCAATAATACTTTTTCGAACCTGGTTTGCGATTTTTGCAAGTTGTAAATTTTCCATTGCTACATCCTTTCTGTACTAAATTTTAAAATCTGATTCCACCAATATATTTAAACCTTCCTCATCTTTTTTTGATGAAAAGATTCCTGACAATTTTCTTCCAATCCTTTTAGACTTGGAAATAGCCTGATCAACAATATCCTCCACATCACTCTGTCCAATTCCTTTATTTGTACCAAAGAAATCATCAATTGTCTTGTAAAATGCCAGATTAGCCAGTTCATCGACAGCATATCCCTGTGAATTGGCGTATCTTATACCATATTCAACCCATTCCTTAATGTCATATTCCTTAATTCTGATTACATGATCAAATACTGTTGATATCCGCGGAGATTCTTCTAATATTTTCTCCATACCTCCGGTTTCACCTTCTAACACAATAAGCATATCATCTGTAAACATACCAGAAGCATCCACTACCTCACTTAAAGTCATTACGCCAAGTTCCTGCGCATTCTCAATAATTAAATCACACCCCAGAAGTTTATTTAATGAATTTCTAAATCCTCTTCTGTTCAGGGCACGTGCTTCAA
Source organism: Roseburia sp. (assembly GCA_030844625.1). GTDB lineage: Bacteria > Bacillota > Clostridia > Lachnospirales > Lachnospiraceae > Eubacterium_G. The sequence continues at coordinate 896 of JAUUNJ010000265.1, forward strand.
TCTTAGCCAGTTTTCTGTTGCGTCTGCCACGCTTACTATTTACAAGCTTTATCATTTCAATAGCCAGAGTTGTTTTTCCTGTTTTCTCTGCTCCCATAATGATAACATTTCCTGTTTCAGACTTACCATTGGGATTATAGTCCGCAATCAGTTTCTGAAGCACTTCACGAATATTAGACTCAAACCCCTCCACATTAAGATAGTTCTTAAAAGCAGCCAGTTCTTCCTCTGTCAGTGTCAATTTTGTTTCTACCTGCGGTTCCTCCTCAGCCTCATCACGCTTCTCATCCACTTTGTCATAATCTGTATGATTATCTTCTGCACTGATTACTGTATCATCAGATTCTTTGTGCTCTGTAATATTCTCCACCTGTTCAGTAATTTGGTTACTGTCCTGATTTTCTTCTCCTATCTCTTCGCTCTTATCCTCTTCCAGTTCTTCCTTCTTCTCTCCTGCATCTTCACTCTTGTCTGCTTCCGGCTGCTCCCAGTCAGCCCCTGAGATTATTTCTACCTTTGCGGACAGATTCTTTTGTGAATAAAGATCTGTTGTCTGAGATGGCTGTTCTGATTCCTGCTCCTCAGAATTCGGCTGTTCAACCTCATCTTCCATTGCCCTTTCAGCAGTTTTAATAGCCTCCTCTATCTCTTCTTTACTTGGCAGTTTATCTGTGCTGTTTCCTAAATCGGAATTTGCCACAATGTTTTCATACATATTTTCCTGTCCAATATCATTACTTGAATCTCTCTGTGGAGATTCAAAGGATAAATCGAACACTGGAACATCTGGAATCTTTCCTGTATTCTTATTGGATATAGATGGTTCTTCCGTTTTGGTCTTCTCTTCATCCACCACAACATTTTCTTCTGGTATTTGTTCTTTTTTTATTTCAACAACTTCCTCCTGCTCTGCTGTCAAATCTTCAATTGTCATGGATTTTTCTTTGTCAAACTCTTCCGGTATAACCGTTTCTTCCTGCTCAACAGGTGTCTCTGGCGCAGTGTCTTTTGTGACATTCTCTTCCTGGTCCTTAGGCGGTTCTACCACATTAAATTTGATTCCACTGTTATTTTTTGTTGTCTGAACAGGCTTATTATCTTCTGCCCATCTTTCGCTGGTACTGATATTATCCGATTTTGTGTCATCTTCTTTTCCGGCTTCGTCAATAATGTTGACCGCCTGTCTGACCGTTTCTTCCTTTAATATGCCTCTTTCCTGAAGCTGTCTCAAAATATCTTCTACACCTTTTATGTCTTTAATCGGCTCAGTTTCAATCGACTTGTCTTCCGGTTCTTTTTCATCAGTATTTTTCTTTTCTTCCTCTTTCTTCTCAATAGTAATTTCTTCCTGTTCGGTTTCGTTCTGTAATTCTTCTAATTCTTCTTCCAATTCTTCTAACCCCTCTATTTTTCCCAACTCCTCTAATTTTTCAGGTTCATCTGGAACGGTTATCTCCACCTCTTCCATATCCCCTTTTCCCGTAAAGTCAGGTGCTACCTTTGTAGCTCCTTCCCCCTCATGGATATTGGCTTCTTCCTTGATTTCTACCTCTTTCATGCCATGGGCAATTACTTCCTGTATATCCATTGTGTTAAATTTTTCTTCGTCAATTGGTTTTATTTTAATTTCAGATATATCTTCAACACCATTCTCTTCCGATATCAACGGCTTTGATTTCTTCTCAATTTTTTCTGCTTCCAATTTAGCAGCTTCTTCTACACTTTTCTTTTTATTCTCTTCGTATTTCTGTTGCTGAGTAGATGTTAATGGACGATACATTCTTTTTAATTCCATAGCTTTAATTACATATTTCCCTTCGGAAAACCAAAGACCGATTTCATCACATATATCCACACATTTTTCTTCGTCTCCTGCCATATGGTAAAGTTTGGCAAGTTCATAAGCCCATTTTTCCTCCATGTCGATATTGACATATTCCTCCAGGATTTCTATAAGCTTATCTATTGGTTTTCCCTGAGCTTTTGCCATTTTATACTTAAGAATATATCTTGTTGTATCCCGTGGTGCCATTTCCACAAAATCCTCATAGAATTCTCTTGCTTCATCATATTCCTTATTCTTTATTGCAATCAGACAAAGCCTGTACGCCAAATGTCTTCCCGCATTAGTATTTTCGTATGCCAGAAGTAAAACTTTTTTTGCTTCTTTATATTTATGTGTCAATTCATAAGCGTCTGCAACAAGACTTAAAAAGTTATTGTCCTTAATCTTTTTTAATTCCAGTGTGTCAGCAATATCAACAGCTTTTTCAAAATCTCTGTTATGCATCGCAACTTTTAATTCTTCGATTTTTAAATTGAATTCGTTTTTGTCCATTTAAATTCCTCTTTTTCTCAGGATAATATATCAATTATTTCTTTTATAACCAATTTGAATCTATACCGTCACTCTTCCCTGCAGTGCTCTTAACAATGTGACATTATCAATGCATTCCAGATCCCCGCCTACCGGCACTCCACTGGCAATTCTTGTAACCTTTATCCCCAACGGTTTTACAACCTTGCTGATATACATTGCTGTGGCTTCACCTTCCACACTGGAATTGGTTGCAATTATGACCTCATCCACATCTTCTTTTAATCTCTCAAACAATTCCTTAAGACGGATGTCATTCTGTCCGATTCCTGCCATCGGATTAATAGCACCATGAAGCACGTGGTATACGCCCTTGTACTCTCCAACTTTTTCATAAGCAGCCATATCTTTTGTGTTTTCCACAACCATTATTATTTTATGATCCCTCTGATCACTGCTGCATATAGGACAGACTTCCTGATCTGTCAAAGTACAACAGCATTTGCAATATTTGACATTATTTTTTGCATCTACCATTGCATCTGCCAGCTCTTTTACCTGTTCCTGCGGCATGTCCAGAATATGAAAAGCCAGACGCCCTGCGGTCTTTGAGCCAATGCCTGGAAGTCCTGAAAGTTCTTCTATTAATTTTGTAATATATCCACTGTAGTAATCCACTGTGTTATCCTCTTTCTAGAAAAGTCCACCCATTCCACCAGTTATTTTTGACATCTTCTGGTTTGAAATTTCATCCATCTTACGAATGGCTTCATTGGCTGCTGCCATAACAAGATCCTCAAGCATTTCCACATCATCCGGATCTACTACTTCAGGATCTATCTTAATCTTTGTGATTTCTTTTGTTCCTGAAATGGTCACCTCAACAGCACCGCCGCCTGCAGTCGCCGTGTACTCAGAACTCTCCAGTTCTGCCTGCGCCTCTTCCATCTGTCTCTGCATTTTCTGGGCCTGCTTCATTATATTGTTCATGTTTCCAGGCATTCCTCCCGGAAATCCTCCTCGCTTTGCCATTTTTAAAAATCCTCCTCTTCAATATCCATGTTTATTTTACTGACAACTTCCTGAAAATAATCCCCAAAATTCTGATGGGTTTCCAGCATTGTCATTTCTACCTTAACCTGTTTTTTTATTTCTTCACTGATTAGTGTGTTAAGCATTTCAATTACTTCAGGCTTGTTACATCCTTCATAACCAATGGAACCTGTCTTAAATACC
>JAUUNJ010000266.1 GCA_030844625.1 Roseburia sp.
TGATTTTTTTATTATAACATATAACCGCCTTTCATGATAACAAATTCCATATAATATAGTAAAAAATAATTGTAAATAAAAAATACAGCCAATCCGGCGACAAACACCTGTGACTGTATTTTTTATCACAAATAATATTCCGGGATAAACCCATTATAGAATTTTTTATTTAATATTCCTATCGGATTCTCTCTGTCAGTCCTACTTTTTTCTGAACCTTTCTCAACGTCTTGTTTGCGAAGTAAGCAGCCTTTTCATCATTCTCCTTAATCACCTTATTCAGATAATCCTTTTCCTTCTGCAGTTCATAGAACTTGTCCTGAAGGGGTTTCAGTCTGGATACTACGGACTCTCCAACTGCCATCTTAAAGTCACCGTAACCCTTACCGTCAAATTCTTTTTCGATTTCTTCTATAGTCTTTCCCGTAATACAGGAATAAATATTCATAAGGTTCTGAATGCCCGGCTTTTCATCGGAATATCTGATTTCCATATCAGAATCCGTAACCGCTCTCTTGAACTTACGGATAATTGTATCCGGATCATCCATAAGAAGAATACTTGCGTTAGGATTTTCGTCTGACTTTGACATCTTCTTTGTCGGATCCTGAAGACTCATAATCTTGGCTGTTGACTTTCCAATATAAGCATCCGGAATCGTAAACACATCACCATAAATACCGTTAAACCTGCTTGCTATATCTCTTGTTATCTCAAGATGCTGCTTCTGATCTGCTCCTACAGGAACAACATCTGCCTGATAAAGAAGAATATCTGCTGCCATTAATGCAGGATATGTAAACAGACCGGCATTAATATTATCAGAATGCTTTGCCGATTTATCCTTGAACTGTGTCATCCTGCTCAACTCACCCATGTATGTAAAACAATTCAGTATCCATGCAAGTTCTGCATGGGCTGAAACATGTGACTGATAGTAGATGCAGTTCTTCTCCGGATCAAGTCCTGCTGCAACATATAATGTATAAAGATCCTTTGCTCTCTTTCTCAGATCCGCCGGATTCTGTCTAACCGTCAAGGAATGTAAATCTGCAATTGCATAAAAACACTCATAGGAATCATCATCAGATAACTTGATCCAGTTATCCAGCGCTCCCATGTAATTTCCAAGAGTAAGAGTACCTGTACTCTGCATTGCACTATATAAAACTTTCTTATCGCCTAACATAATTTGCCTCCAAATAAAATATACTTCTAATATAATAGCACTAAATCCCTGTTTTGTGTGGATTTTTTGTGCTTATCTGCAAACAAACGCCCGGTCTTCACTTTTTACAATTTAAAATCTCCGACCTGTCCTTTTATCGCCCATCGCATTTTTGTGGAACGTGCCCTTGGGTTTATATTGCATTCTTCTGCCGATGGTCTTATAACATCTCTTGCCACATCGCTGTAAATTCCAAGTCTTTTGAATTCCTTGAATGATTTCTTTACCAGCCTGTCTTCTCCCGAATGAAAGGTAAGTATAGCAGCCCTGCCACCGGGAGCCAATGCATCCGGTAATTTTTCAAGAAAATCATACAATACCTCAAACTCATTATTTACATCAATTCTCAGAGCCTGAAATACTCTGGCACAACTTTTTTTAACCCTTTCTTTTCTATCTTTATTTGGAACAAAGCTTAATGCCTGCTCAATTACATTTTTAAGGTCCGTTGTTGTCTTTATTTTCTGGCCGCCTCTGTTCCTTGACACAATCGCTTTTGCAATCTCTCTGGCATAAGGTTCATCCGCATTCTCTATCAACATCCCTTCCATTTCATCCAACGAAATATTCTCAATCCTCTTTGCAGCTGAAATTCCTTTTTCCGGATTCAGCCTTAAATCCAGCGGTCCCTCAAATTTATAAGTAAAACCTCTTTCCGGATTATCAATCTGCATAGAGGACACTCCAAGATCAGCAAGTATAAAATCAAAAGGTCCGTACTTTTGCGACACCTGATCTATGTTTTGAAAATTAGTATTAATGGTTGTAAGAATTTCCGGACCATATCCCTGCTTTTCCAATCGTTCTGTGGTCTTTTTTATTTCTATAGGATCAATATCCAGACCATACATATGTCCCTGTCCTTCCAGACACTGCATCATCTGAAGAGTATGCCCGCCATACCCCAGCGTAGCATCCAGACCTTTTTGTCCGGGCTTGATCTGTAAAAATTCCAAAATTTCATTCACACAGATTGAAATATGCATGCCCGCAGGTGTACTTCCCTTACTAATAACCTTTTCTATTGTTTCTTTATATTTTTCAGGATTATGTTCCTTGTATTTTTCTGCATAAGTTCTCGGGTGAGTCCCCTTGTAACGAACCCGTCTTTTGTGCGTTCTTTCAACACTGCTGTTCTCTGTATTGCAATTAATATTTTCCATGAAATATTACCTTTCCTTATCATAAAATAATGCTCTCACTATGTAGATTCCCGTCATTTTACAGCATGGGTTTATTATATTATTATGTTCCTGGCATTGCAAGTTTTTACCACAGTTTCATCTTTCGCATTTCATAGCAGCCAATTTTATGTTATTATCTATTTATAAAAGTTTATGTTACCGATGGAGGATATTTATTATGGAGAAAATCACAAGTTTTACAATAGATCATTTAAAATTATTGCCGGGAGTTTATGTTTCCAGAAAAGACACGGTGGGGGACAATGTTATTACAACCTTTGACCTTAGAATAACCCGGCCAAACTTTGAACCTGTTTTAAACACTGCTGAGATTCACACGATAGAACATCTGGGTGCCACCTTTTTAAGAAATCATAAAGTGTTCGCTGATAAGACAATATACTTTGGACCCATGGGATGCCGTACAGGATTTTATATGGTATTAGCAGGTGATTACACATCTAAAGATATAGTTTCTCTTGTAACAGAAATGTTTTTATTTATGAAAGATTTTGAGGGGGATGTTCCCGGCGCATGTGCCAAAGACTGTGGCAATTATCTGGATATGAATTTAAATATGGCAAAATATGTATGCGAAAAATATTACAGCCAAGTTTTAGAAAACATATCCGATGACAGACTTATTTATCCAGACTAAAAATACAATAAATTAGATAACTCCTACTCTGTTTTGCGAAACAGGGCAGGAGTTTTTTATTGTTTATTAAAGTATTATTGCCACAATATTCAAATAACTAATTTACCATCACAAACTTCCACTGCTGATTTGCCTGTGCAAAATAGTCCCACTGCTGTACATTACCACCTGCAGCAGTTGACCAGCCACCAACCTCAAGACTCTTATTACTATGCTTGTTAATGAGAAATGAATATCCGTCTTCCACATATGTAATATACCATCTCTGATTATCTGTATTGTTATTATCCCAAATGATAGCATTTCCACCATTTTCTTTGGACCATCCATCCATATCAAGTGCTTTTCCGTGTATTGCACTTGTAAGAACATACGTTGAATCATCCTTATTGAACCATACTTCCCATGTCTGGGCTAATGTATCATTTCCTGTCCACTGCTGGATATTCGTGCCACTGGCTGTATCTGCACCTGCTACATCAAGACAGAGACCACTATGACGGTTTATAATTTTGTAACGTGCTTTCTCCACCTTAATAGAGGATACTCTGTCATTCCAATCTGTACCGATCCATGATGTGTCCTCTGTGACAACCTTTGTTGCACCGCTGAAATTGTCATCTGCATACAATGTTACTTTGTATCCCCAAGGACATTTTACAGATGATAAATCATCATTCTTAAATCCTTTTGCCTGCAGTGATGAGAGTGTATAATTTCCAAGTCCTAAAGATGCTGATGCTCCACCATAATTGATATCCTGATATATGTAGATATCTCCTGAATCAGTATTTACGGCTGTGCTGCCAGAACCGGTTGAACCACTTGAACTTCCTGACTTATGAGTATATGTATACGTGGCTGTGTCTTGTGTATTTCCACTTGTGTTGCAGTATGTAAACCAATACTTCACTGTGTCTCCATTATTTAATCCATTAATTGTATATGTGGCTTTTGTTCCTGACTGTTCCATTCTTACATTCTGCTGTGAACCATCATTTATACTATAATGTATGTCTGTCCAGGAGGAATCATTAACATATGCGGTGGCTGCACCGGAACCAGCGTAGTCCATCCCCATTCCTGATCCTGGTGTACTTGAAGTTCCACCTGAATTATTATTGTTATTATTTGATGAATTTCCATTCCCTATATTGGTATCCACATTATTTGATGATGAACTTGTGTAGGAAGGATTTTCCTGATATACACGAACATAATCAACTTTCATTTCCTGGGGGAATGCACTGTCGTCAATGGAAAATCCCGGCCAGTTTCCTCCAACTGCTACATTTAATAATAAATAGAACGGTCTGTGGAACTCTTCTGTATCGACATTATTTTTTTCAATGTACATTTAATAAATTT
>JAUUNJ010000267.1 GCA_030844625.1 Roseburia sp.
AACAACATTTTTATGTATTGAATCAACCTTTCCTGTGTTTCGAATCTTATTGACTACACGCAAAGCATATTTCTTCTCGGATTTAGTGATTGCTTTATTCGGAAGAAATTTCTTTTTCTTAAGAGACAAGATTTTCTGATTTAATGCCACTTTGTCTTCGCTTGGATAATTTAATGTCTTTTTATCCTTACATTTAGGCGAAGTTCCTTTATCCGCCTGAAAACCTAATGCTCTTACCGCCGTAACCGCCATAAATTCACGTGTTGCTGCTTTGTTTGGATAAAATTTCTTACTTTTCTTTTTTACCGGAAGAATTCCGCGAGCATATGCTGTCTCTATAGCCTTTCCCTTTGTATTCTTCTTTGTATCTGAGAAGTGATATTTTGAAATTTTCCCAGTTTTAATATCTGCTTGTTTTAACAAAGCAGATACCCACTCTGCACGTGTTACTGCAACCTTTGCTCCTGTTGTCTTTGCATTCACCTGTTGCATTGGTATGCAAGTAACCAACATAGCCAAAACCAACATTAATGTAATTAATTTCTTTCCAATTTTCATTATCTAATCTAACTCCTTTATCTAAAAGTACTTGGTGTCAAATTCAAATTGTTTTAAAGCTTTCTATAAATATTATTTTAATTTCTTTAGTATTTGCTGATATGTTTTCTGACCTATCATATTCTTATATTTTCCTTTTATAAGTATCTTTTTGTATTCTTTTTTTGAAATCTTCTGACCATCTTTATAATATTCAACTGGTTTACTTGAATAAGTGTCTGCTTCATCTGGATCCAGCACCCCATTATGATTTTTGTCTTTAAAATTATAGGTAGTCAATGACTGTTTTGACACCAATTCCATTTTATTTATTTTATAATAAGATTCCGTCCACGTATCTGCAATATCACATCCTTGTATACAAATAACATTTTTATGAGGCAAATATTCATAAACAATTGCACCGCCCATACCATAGCTCCAATTTTCTATCACAGTACCTAGTTTTCCTTTGCAATATGTATATAAGCTAACTGTATAATCATTTGGATTACTCACTACCAATTCCGGAATATCATCTTTATTAATATAAATCAGATTATATGTACAACCTGGATTTTCTTTATAGGATTCTTTTACAATTTTTTGATATTCTTTTTTATAATTTTTTTCTGCTGCATCAACTTTCGCAACAGGGCTATAGCAACCGATTAGCAAAATCATTGCTACAAGTACAGATAAACTTCTTATTTTCATTTTATGTTCTCCTTGACATGATGTAACACCATACTGACTACACACATATTTAAATGCATGTGACAAATAGGCACATGTTCCAACTGTAATTTTTATATTTTTCATCACTATTATTCCATTGCAGTAATTTTCATCATTGTAATTTTATATCCATATACCGATTTCGAACTTGGATTGACCTGATAAACAATCTGATAATTGGATTGACCATTATTTGATCCCCAATATCCATAATATAAATTTTTCTTTACCCGATATGTATTTCCCGACTTCTTGGTAATCTTAATGCTATGTACAACATAGTCCGTCTCTGTTTCAATGTTTGCAATACTTACAACTGCAGTTCCATTCTTTTTTCGATAAGCATCACTAAGACTATCTTTCTGGAAGGTTGTTGGCAAATTCTTACTGGAAATCGTGATTCCAAAAAGATTTTTCCCAGCCGCTTTCAATTTCTTATTTGAGATTTTATAGATGTTATCTTCACCAAATTCAGCAACCTTAATTTGATTTTTTTCATTCCGATCAATTGACAATGCTGCGGCTTTTGCCATCTCTGTTTTGGTTAATTTTACCTTATTCTTGCCATCCGATAGAAGTTTATACTCATAACTCTCCATTTTGCCCACAAGCTTCTTAATCTGTGCATTGTTTGATTTTGCTTGTATACTTTGTGGATATGTAAATAAGCTGATTATAACCAACATAATTACCATAATTTCACAGATATGTGTTCTTCGTCTTCGCATAATATTCTCCTCTTTTCTCGCTTATTTCTTAGACAAAATATACTTATCACAATTATCTTTATTGTTCAAATACATATTATTTGCCCCTTCCGAAATTGTCAGTTTCTTTCCTTTCTTTTTCAACTTACGTATTTGATTTTTAAATGTTTTCTTCGAAACATTATTTCCCTTGGAATCATAATAGCTTTCCACTGCTTTTTTCATGCTCTGATCGTAAAAGCCTTGACAAGAAAACTTTGTTTTAATTTTTTTGCCCGTGTACACCTGATAGCGTTTTTCATATCCATCCCTATATATTTCAGAATAAACAAAGCCTACTTTATTCCTGTAAAAAGTCACTTTCCATAAAGGATAAGAAGCCATATACTTCACTTTTCCATTTATATATGCATATACAGCCAATTGACCGGTAGCGTTTGAACCACACTCATCATAAATTAACAATTCCTGTTTGCCATCTTTATTTAAGTCCTCTAAACGAAACTTTATTCCCTCATCTGTCGTATATCTATTTGTCCAAAGCAAATTTTGTTCTGAAAGGAATTCACGATATGCTACTTTGACATCGTTCTTTTCCACAGCATATATTTTTTGTATGGCAAATAGCTGATTTACCATTATAATAACAAGCATAAACAACACTACTTTTCGTTTTCGAAATTTTATCCCATTCATTTCCGTTCTCCATTAGTTGGTGCACAATTTCTGCTGTGCACCAACTCGATCATACTTCACAACCTTCATTAACGAGTTCTCATTTTATAAATTTTAGCTTTTGATCCAATTCCGGCTTTCTTTAGCATTTTCTTATATGTCTTATACTTTGACGCCAGAACATACACTCTGACATTTTTATTTATCTTTTTAAATGCATTAGCTCCAATCTTTCCAGATGCCAGCTTCGTTGAATTAATCACAATACTATTAAGAGATGTACAACCATAAAAAGCTTTTGCATTAATTTTTTCCACATTAGAGCCAATTACAATATTTTTTAAAGATGTATTTTTATAAAAGGCTTTCTCTCCGATAGAAGTCACTCTATACACAATTCCATCGATCGCAACTGTGTCTGGTATATATGTTGATTTAAGATCATCATCAAACAGTTCTGAATATTCTACACAATACCCACCCTCCGTCTCTGTGATTGTATAGATTGCCTGATCCGTTTCCAGTTCATCGCCGACCATTAATGTATCATCATCTATTTCATCATCTATTTCATCATCTGCATCATAATCCAGCTCATATTTTTTATCATCAACAACCTGATTCTTATTATCATCTGTTTTCTGAATCTGTTTTGTCCAATGAGCAGTCAATATCATATCATTCGTAACTGACATTCCTGCATATGCCAATATATTATTCGGTGTATACCAACCATCAAAGACGTATCCTTCTCTTGAAATTACAGGTAATGTTGTCAATTTTGCATCATTATATTGCGCATACAACGTGCAGTTCAGTGTTAAGGACAGCGAACTTCCTGGATAATACGATGTGCTCATCGTTGTCGAGGAATTGTAAAGCCAGTACTTAAAGGTTTGTGGCAGACTAACCGGAGACGGATTCTGATCTCCACCATTCGGCTGGAAGGTAACATTTACACTCTTAGCAGGGCGTTCATTTAGCAACTGAATCGTTGATCCCTTGGTTCCAGACTGCTTTGTCTGCGACATTGCACCACCATTAGTTTTATAGGTAACATAAAGTGTCTCTTTCGGTACACTCTTTTCATTGACCTGAATCTCATAGGAAGACTCTTTTGTAATGCCACCTTCTGAATATGTGACTTTAACATTATATTTTCCAGCCTTGATAGTGCTCCCATTAATCTTCCAGCCACTCACCTCTGTCTTTGATCCATCTGTATATGTAGCAACAATCTTCATTCCAGATGTATCAATTGCATCATTGACACTATATGTTGTTTTACTCGGTTTGGTAGAAATCGTGATTGACTGCAGTTGCTTCTTTACATTGGTGTAATTATCTTTGTAACTATATCCACACGTTGAACATGTGTGAAGCGTATATCCTTTCTCTGTTATTGTTGGTGCAATCGTCTTATTTGTATATTTATGACCTGTTGCTTTAATTGTTCGTGTTTCTGTTTTTCCACAAAGATTACATTTTCTTTGCTCCGTTCCGTTTGATGTACAAGTTGCTTTCTTAGTTGTAATCCACGTTCCATATGAATGTGCAGATTCCTTTTGATAAATTCTAAATTTCAATTTTTTAGAATCTGTATAATTTTCATTCTTGTCATAAACAGATACATATACTGTGTAATCTCCTACGCCAAGGCTTTTGGCTTGGAATGTGTAGTTTGTCGGAATATCTTTTGTCACAACTCGCCCTACTCCATCCTTGTCAATTCCTACTATTAGCTTATTGTAATAAGAGGCTTTAACATTGATCGAT
>JAUUNJ010000001.1 GCA_030844625.1 Roseburia sp.
CAATATCATCATCCCATGGTATAAATCCCTTATGCCGCACAGCCCCAAGCAGCGTCCCCCAGTCTGCAAAATACTGTATACCATTTTTATTACAAATATCTACCACTACCTGCAGTACTTCCATCTGTGCTGCCCAGGCACGCTTCATCATCTCTGATACTTCAAATCCTTCTCTTACTTCTTTTTCGAAAAAGTTACTTGCAAATTCCATAAACTCACCTCATAATACCTAATTTAAACAATTATAAACTCTATATAATTATTAATTTTCCACTATAAACATCCCGACAAAATTCATCTATAGTTCCATTATATCCTTTTTCTTCTATCCATTTTCTCATCTGTTTCTCCTGACCTCCATAAAAAGGATAATTATGTGCTACTGTTCTTACCGGCATCATGTAATCGCCAAACTGTGCTTTTAATACCTCATCCCACATAGCAGGCACAGGAACCTCTATATTTTCAAATGGTAACATAACTACATTATTATACCATTCCTTTTTGAGTTTATAATTATCGTCCAAAACCCAACATAAATAATTTGTCATGTATTCTGTCTCTTCATTACTATACAATGATGTCACACAGTCCATTAATTGTAATATCTGTCCCTGTATATCTCCATTTCTGACCAATTTCACATTACATAATTCTTCAAATTCTTTTATTCTAACTTCTAATTCTCCCGAGATTTCCAATTTATTCCAATCCCTTAATAATGTTATTCCCTGACGCAGTATGATTTTTTGAATTTCTGCAACCTCATCTTCTTTCGGAATATAATCTAATTGAAAAATATCTATTCCTACACGTCCATATGGAAATCCATGAAAGTACTTTACATAATCATTGAACTTCCATAATCGTTCGTCTGCTACCACTCGTAACTGTGGTACACATATATCCTTTCTCAACTGCAAATCCTGCGAATATGTGCCTACCATTACAAATCCATAAGGAAGTTCCCGTGGTAATATTTGAACCAATTTATTATACTCTTCTCTTCTCAAACATATATCAATATCATCATCCCATGGTATAAATCCCTTATGCCGCACAGCCCCAAGCAGCGTGCCCCAGTCTGCAAAATATTGTATTCCGTTCTTGTCACAAACATCTGCCACTACTTGCAGTACTTCCATCTGTGCCGCCCAGGCACGCTTCATCATCTCTGGTACTTCAAATCCTTCTCTTACTTCTTTTTCAAAAAAGTTACTTGCAAATTCCATATTTTTCCTCTTATGCTGTAATCAAACTATCTGACTTTATTTTAATGCAAATATTGCTATAAGGCAATTATCTAATTTTTGCTTAAATACCAATGTGCATTTTAGCTTGTCTATTGAAATCTCGTCTATTTTTTTTTATACTTAATTCATATCAAATTCTGGAGGTAGCAACCACGATTTTATCCTGGTAAACAACTATGAACACTTTATCACCCAAAGATGAAATGATACAACTTATTCAGCAATGCATTTTGGCAAAAGATTTCATGTCTGCTGCTAAGTGTCTTGAAATATATAAACAATCGTTTGGCGCTGACAATTTCTTTTCTTCCTGCCAAATTTCAATTACACCCGTTACCGTTATTTATATCCTAAGCGAAGATGAACTAAAACCTGATTTAACAGATATTATCAGTACAGATATCCATGTGAATTTATCTGTTATATATATACATGAAAAAAACTTAATGGAAGAATTTTTAAATTGTCTGCCATCTATCGAGAGCGAATATTTCTGTTTCTATGATTCCAAACATCATTATGAGAAAAACCGTATCGCAATTCTTCTTTCTGTAGTGACCAAAATTACTTCCGTAAATGGCATTATACACGCCCGTAATTTTATAGATAACAGCGATACTGTGCTTGCACATCCTGATTATATGTATAAAGAAATATTAGACAATAAAATTTTTAATGGTGCCGAATTATTACATTATAGTGCCATGAACAATATAAACTTGTATGGTGATTTGTCTACTGTTTTTCTTTCAACAGCTTATGTAAAACAGCTTTCCTTTGCGCACCTTGATGTGACCGATTCTATGCAATCCTTAGCGTTTCTTTATCAGTTACTATGGTCTACAAAAATTGCTTATACTTATTTGCCGCTCTCATCTTCAACTGTAGTCGAATATTTAGATGCTGCACAATCTATTTCAGATTACGTAAATTTCCTAAAGCTGTATTATTCGGAAAATGATATTTCACGCATTTCTGATACTTTAACAGATTTTACCACGGCAGAACATTTTGTTTCTTGCAAAAAAGAAATTACCTTCTTTTATACTGATATGGGAGAATACTATAACCTAAAACCAATTGCTGATATGGCTGAATCCAGAGGCTACAAAACGGTTTTCACCAAAGATATTCACCAAAATGCTGAAATTGGTGTCTATTGCCAGCATATTTGTTACCCAGAAAACTCAAAATTCTCTCTGATCTTGCTTCATGACCTTGCACAAGGGCATGACCGATGGCCAAGTTTTTGGGAATTAGAGCGTTGGAACAAATTTGACATTGGTATTGTACCTGGGCAATTTTGGGCTGACCTTTGGTCTAAATGTGCCTGTCAGTATTATGCAAACCCTAGATGCGGAACCTACCAACTTGGTTATCCCAAAAGCAATCTGGTTTCCTCATGCGCCTTATCTAAACGTGCCAACTTACTAAAAGAACAACTGCATCTAAAGTATAATTTTTCTATTTTATATGCACCTTCCTGGGAAAATGATAGAAAAGAAGATGATTTTGTCAAAGCCCTCTCCTCTTTAAAAGTAAATTTGCTGATTAAGCAGGCACACTGGAATGAAAAATATTCGAATATTATTCAAAATATTAAAGAAATGCGGAATTTACACGAAAGAAAGTTTGATAACGTATATTATATCGAACCAGAAGAAAGTATTATGACAGCACTCGCAATGTGTAATCTAGTTGTATCCGATGAATCAAGTGTTATGGCAGAAGCTTTAATGTTTAACATTCCAAGTATTGCTGTTACCGACTGGCTTATTCCTGATACAACTCCAAGCCGTTATGCATCCGTGCCTATGGACTATGTTATCAAATGTAAAAAACCGGACTTACAGGACTGTGTACAACGTTTCCTTTCGTCACCGAATGATTATAATTCCATACTCGAAAATGGAAGGCTTCTGTTCTCCAATGCAGAACATTGTTGTTCCGACATCTTGGACGCAATTGAATATTATACCGCACCTGATTCTAATGCTTCAAAAGATTTTTTAAGCAAACGTCTTTCCTCTAAATATTCTATTTGCAGTATGTGGAATTAGATTTATTTCAAAGAGCTGCTGCACAAAAAATATTATCTGTTTTTCGTGCAACAGCTCTCTTTTACATAATCTTTTTAATATTTTCAATAATCCTTTCGAAATCCACCTGTGTAAAACCAGCTCCCTCTGATATATGTAATTCATCTCTGATTGATGAAGAAAATAGTCTTTCAATCTCTTTAAATCCAGACCAGGAATCTTTTAACCCACATTTTTCAATGATTCTTTCCATTGGAACCGTATTGTTGATATCCCGATAGGAAAAATATACTGTCCCCAATGCCCTGTAAATAATGTAATCTGCCGGAACATTTTCTAACATCCATTCCTGATCGAACCATAGCAAATTTTCATTCGAAACAAATGCATTCCGAAATGTCATATCCAAATATCCATTCTTCAAAATTGGACCGTAATTAATCTGTTCCTGTTTCAATTCCGGATGCAGCGCATATAGAATGTTATCCGCGTCTGATACAGTTTCCGAAGACGATAATATATCCGCATATAATCGTTCCAGTAAATAAACTGCCTGTTCTTCATCCCCTGATCTACATGCTTTAACAAACAACTTCTCAAACAGTTCTCCTTCATGGTATGGAGTTTCTAATTCCTCTCCCACGATTTTGCTTCCCAAAGTAAACAATCCTCTGTCTTTTAATGCTTTTTCATTGGCTACTGTCTGGCTTATATGCGGAACACCCGTTTGCGACAGGCTGAACTTCTTTACAACTTTATCCCTGTAAATTTTTGTACCGAGCTGGTATTCATGCTGCCTTTCATCACATAAGCTTGCAAATAAAATATTTCCCAAATTTTCTATAGCAGTACATTCAACCAAAAAGGAATTTGCAAAGAACTCAAATACATCATTCTCTACTAAATCTTTATAAATATCCTTCTCATTCGCAACCAGTGTATGTGCGTTTTTCGCATAATAATATCTGACATTCTGCATATTTTCATCTTTTGGCAGATAGTTTTCTGAATAAACTGTTGTCGGCAATTTATAATCCGGCATAGGATAATAAAAATAGGTATGTTCAAATCCACTTTCATGAATAAGATTTTTCAATCCTTCCTTTGAAAATGTCCGAATACCCTGATTTGTATATAAATACTGATTCATTCCATCAAACGGTACACCCGTATGATCTTCTCCTGCTCCGCACCAGTATTTCAAACCATACTGGTTTTCAATAGCAATCAGAAGTTTTCCCTCTGGTTTTAAAAGTTTTTTTATCTTCGTCAAAAAATCTCTATATGGATTATCCGAATCCGTAAATCTTCCCTGATACTCAAGCACACCGATCAATGTGATATAATCATATTTTTTTGAAAATTCTATATCATTCAGATTTCCCACCATAATCTCAAGATTTTCCCTTTCACGGCAACGCAGCAAAGTTCCCATAGCCCGTCTCTGTGACAATTCTACGGCTGTAACACTTTTACATTTATCGCATAAGAGTCCTGTTAATGCTCCGAATCCACAACCAATCTCAAGCACTTCACTTTTCGGTTCGAAATCATACCAATTTAAGAGATTTCTTCTTGTTCTGGTCAAATGATAGTACACTGGCCAGCTATAATTTTTAGCAATTGCCTTCGTGTAATCTTCCGGCTCATTTTCTGCTATGATTTGCAAAATTTGGTTTTCAACATCTCCATCTGAATAATTATCATCACCTTTATAATAGTTTAGATTAAATATTGGTTTTGGAGTTAATTGTATCAAATATTGATTATACTGTTCTTCTCTCATTTTATCTTTATGTTCCATTATAATTTGTTTTTTAAGATATGTTTATTTGTTTTTCTTTTTTGCAATAATTCGAATTAAAGTGGGATCTGACTCTTTTGTTTTTGAAAATCCCTTCTTTTCTTCCTCAAAAACAATCTCAAATCCCAAATTTTCCAATTTTTTTCGAAATTCTGTCCTTTCAATAAATCTACGATAATGACTATTATATATAAATGCATTTTTTTCTACTAAACTACCTTTTCCATACAGTTCATCATTAATGCTTCTAACTTCAACTAAAAGCAATCCATCTTCTCGCAATGACTCTGTAATATTTTGTAGTAATTCATCTTCCTGCCTTTTCGAAATTGCATGAATAGTCCATCTACTATAAAAATAATCATATTGCATTTGGTACAAAGCTTTACATGTCACAAAATCATCACATACAAAATGTCCATTTTCAATCTGCTCTTTCTGTAATTGCTCTATAGCTGTTTCTGATGCATCCACTCCTGTTACCAAAATTTGATTTTTTGCAAAATAAATGCTATCTCGCCCATTTCCACAGCCAATATCCATTAACCTTTTTCCTGATTTCAAATATGGTAATACAAATTGTGCAAAATCACTTGGATTCTGAATGTTTTTCCCCTCTTTGTTATAAAACTGATTCCAGTATACCACATCTCTGCTAAAGGTATCTTGCACCTTAAGATTATATTGAACAATCTGTTCTACACATTCATCCACAGATTTTGTTCCATCATTTTCGATAATTATATCTGGATTTTTTGGAAATTCAACCTCGAGATCCATTCCTGCAACTTCTTTAATCGTTCCAGCTGTCTGACCAGAATACAAACCTTTTCTGTCCCGTTGTATTAAAACTTTTTTATCAACCTTTAAAAATATTTCTATATAACGTTCTATATAATTACGATTCCATTCCCGCACTTCGTCATACATCGCTATTGTACATATAATTACAGATATTCCCTGATCTGTTAATGTTTTACATAAATTCGAATAATAATATGCCCTCTTTTTTCTGTCTTCTTTCGAATATCCCAACGAATCTCCTACCAATTTTTTTAAAATATCACCGTCTAAAATTACCAGACTACTTTGTTTTTTCTTTAATTCATAATATAATGCATTACCAATTGTTGTCTTTCCTGCGCCTGACAAACCTGTAACCCAGTATAATGTTCCTTTATCCAATGTCCTCATTCTCCCTTTAGGAATACTACTTGTGTGCAATAACGCATGATTGAATATGATTTAAACACCATTTTTCATAATATGATATTCTCATTTTGTCATTAATCCGATTTCCATTCCGATCATATAGCTTCACTTCATACTGATTCAAAGGAACCAGACACTCCGATGTCACATTCTCTTTACCTTTTAAGTAAAAATAAAATTCTTTTCCATTTAAAATAATTTGATATGGATCTCCTACATGAATACTTTCTGTTACAGAAAATTCTCTCTCCCGCTCTCCTCCAAACGCAACTGGTAAATTAGCATCTGTATCTGCATAGTTATATTCAATCCCAGCTAATTTACATAAAATTGCCGAATAATCACAAGTTGAAATAATTTCCTCGGTACACCCTAGCAAATTGTCTCCTCGAAACATAAATGCAACTTTTGTACGCCCATCCGACAAAAATTCATCCTCCGGCTTCACAAAATATCCCTGTCCATGATCTGCAAACAAACTCACAATTATTTCATCTTCATTATAGTGTTCCTCGATATATTGAAATAATCCTGCAAGTCTTCGATCCAAATATTCAATCTGTTTTAAATAATATTGTCTCTTTGTCTCATCATATTTCTGTTTTACTGAATTAAGCCTCTCATTAAAAGTTCCATTTTCCCAAACCATAAACTCTGATTGAATCGGTGCCATATTTATTTCATCCGCAATCAAATGTAGCTCTCCTAATTCCATCCATATATACTGATCAGTTTCTCTCATCTGGTATATCTGTTCCTCGACATCTGATATCACTCGTTCTGCCGAATAGCCTTCATACATATGATGATAATATACACGATTCATCCCTCTGGCATATCCATAATTTGGTGCAACACGCCAATTTCCGCCTATTTTTGTCGTATTATATCCAGCATTTTTAAAATACTCGTATAAAATCGGCGTATCAATGTCTATTTTTCGTAATAGTTTTGAATGCAGCATTTTATGTTTTGCCATCGTCTGTCCTGTTACAATTGATGCTACAGAAGGAAATGTCCAATCCCCTGCTGTATGCGTATTTTCACAAATCATTCCTTTTTTAAAAAAATTGTATGTATATGGCATTCGTCTTTCAAAATCTTTTCCCAAAATCGTTTGTGATAAACCGTCTGCAAAAATACTTAAAACAAGACGTTTTCTTTTCCGACTATGTACAATTGGAACAATTTCTCCAACCCATAGCGGTAATTTCTGGGATTGAATTCGTACATGTCCTTTTGGTACTCTATAATTTACATACTGAAGTGGAGATGAATAATAAACATCTGCCTTATGGTTTTCCATTTCAAAATTCAATACTTCTTTATCTTTTAAAATTAGTGGAATAAAACTTTCATCTTCAAGTATTACTTCAAATACCTTGTTCGCATCATTGACTCTCTGAATTTCTGCTTTTTCTGTTATGGTATCCTTACACAATTTATCCATAATCAATCTGGCAGCGCTTTGTAATCCTTTTATCCCTAAAAACATCTTGGGCAACTCTGGATAATCTACATATTCTTTTCCTATCATTTCCTGCCCATTATGAAATACAGGATTTCTTACCTGCCAATTCAGTTCATCCTGAATTACCAAATAATCTATAAATCATTTCCTAAATAATAATTCTTTCCTCGTCCCTATATTTAACTCTTCTGCAATATGATTTAGAATTTTCTCTTTCTGTATATCTATTTTTTCTATGCTAGCATTTCCAGAATTCTCTGCAACACTCAACTCTCTGGCAACAGAATACTCTTCATATGCTTTCATCCATTGTCCACATATCTGATACACATATGCTAAATCATAATGTACGTCCGCTACATAAGGTTTCCTCTTTTTCTCTGCTATTGCCACTTGCAACGCTTTCTCATATTCTTTTATTGAAAGCAACTCCTGTATTTCCCACTTCATCATTCACCTTTTTCCACCTTACTCAGCAATTTCTCTTACTCTTCCAATTACAAATTTCTGTTGCTCCGACGTAAGTGCTGGATATAACGGTAAACTGATAATATGTGAGTAAACTTCTTCCGCATTCTTACAATGAACATCCTTATATCCATGTTCCTGATAATAAGGGTGCATATAAACAGGAATATAATGCACATTCACTGCAATTCCCTGCTCTCTTAATGTCTCAAATACTTTTCTTCTGTCACAGTTCTTTACCTGCACAATATAAAGATGCCAGCCACTCTCTGTCTCCGGCAGCTGATATGGTGTGACAATATTTTCACAATCTGCAAACGCTTCATTATAACGTGCCACAATTTCTTTTCTACGTGCTAAAAATCTATCCAATTTTTTCATCTGGCTACAGCCCAACGCACACTGAATATCCGTAATTCGATAGTTATATCCAAGATCTAACTGCTGATAGAACCATGGACCATCATTTCGTGTCATCAAATTTTCGTCACGAGTAATGCCATGACTGCGGAATAACATCATTTTCTGGTAAAATTCTTTATTATCTGTGACGATCATTCCACCTTCCCCTGTTGTAATCGGTTTTACCGGGTGGAAACTGAAAGTTGTCATATCAGATAAAGTTCCTATCTTTTTTCCCTTATACACAGAACCAAGTGCATGTGCTCCGTCTTCAATGACAAGCAAATCATGCTCTTTTGCTATTTTATGAATCTCGTCCATATCGCAAGGCTGTCCTGCAAGATGAACTGCAATAATTGCCTTTGTTTTGTCTGTGATTTTCCTGCGGATATCTTCCGGATCAATATTGTAAGTTTTAGGATCAACATCTGCAAATACCGGCGTTCCGCCACAATATAAAACGCAGTTTGATGAAGCTGCAAACGTTAATGGAGTTGTGATCACTTCATCCCCCGGCTGAATCCTTGCTGCAAAACATGCCGCATGAAGTGCAGATGTTCCGTTTGAGATTGCCACTGCATATTTTGCCCCGACATAATCTGCAACCATCTTTTCGAATTCTGCTATCTTTGGACCTGTTGTAAGATAATCCGATCTTAAAACATCTACAACTGCCTGTATATCATCTTCTTCAATTGTCTGTCTTCCGTATGGTATCATTTTTCTACCTGTCTTCCTATTTTTAAAGTATTTCAAACTTTCTATATATTGCATCTAAATATTTTCTATTTTACTTAACATCTCTTTTGTTATAACGCTAAAATGTATTCCATCTCGTTCAATATAAGCACCTTCAAATGGCGGAAACCAAAATGCCTTTATTTTTTTTTCAATAACATCTGCTGAGTCCGTTTCATGAATTTTTCTAGCCTCATCTAAATCCTTTTTGCTATAATAATTTCCTCTTTCTTTCTGTTCCACACCCGAAAAAATCCCTGTCTTAACATATTCATTTATTAAATCTACTAACATCTCGTACCCTAGATTCCATGCTGCATTACTAAGTAATATTCCACATTGCAGATCCGGTGTGATTTTAAAAAACCTTTGTTCAATAATTGCACCACCATCAAATTCACTTGTTAAAATATGAAAAGTGCCTCCCCACTCTGTTTCCCCATTATAAATTCCATGGCAGCAACATGCTTTTCCCTTATATTCTGGAAGCGGTGCAGGATGAAAATTAATGGCCTGTTTTGCTTTGTTTATAATAAAATCTTCTATTTTTTTTGGATAAGAAAAAGAAATAAGTAAGTCAAGTGATGACTCTTCAAAATCTTGTTCTATTTTATATCGATTTTCATCATCATATATTTGAATATCTTTTTTTCTGCAAATATGTCTAATAGTATCACATTCCTGACTAATCAGGCACCCCTTAAGTACAATATCTTTATTCGACAATAAAAATTCTAATCCTCTAACCGCAAATTTTATATCTCTACATGCATATAAAATCTTCTTCATTTTTTCTCCCTGTTATGATGTGACTTTTGTCAAAAGTTAATTTCAAGAAATTATCTCAAGCCACATTTGTTTTCTCAAACATTCTGTTTTAGCCGCTTTATGGCAATTAATAATATGTTCTGTCGCTATTCTAAGATATCTATAAATATATTTTTGATTTCATACAGATAATCTAGCCTGAGTTGCAAGGCAAATGTCTACACAACTAAAACCTAGAGGTTATCCTTTCCCCATCTTCACAAATCTTGTTAGAGCAATCTCTCTGGACTCACCAACACATACCCTAGGGTTTATTATTTCATTGCAACCGTGATTTCTCGTAGAAAAAGTTTAAATCGTCTTTCTTTGCATTAACATATACTTTATTTCTGCTAATTCCCAATTTTCTTCTGTATCTATATCCTGCACTTCCATTTCTGATACAACTATCGGTATTATTTGTTTCGGATTCTTCTCACGCATTAATTGCATTGCACTCATTAATTTATCTGCTGTCACAAATGGTGCTGTCGGATATATGCAGCACATATATTTAAATTGTTGTCCTATTTTTTTATAATCATTCAAAACTCCCATAAGAGTTTCATCTGTTGTTGTTGTATCACTTGCTAACTCTTTGCTTCTCATAAATGGTATATTAGCACCACATTTCTTTGTAATCGCTGCTATTTCTTTGCTATCTGTAGATACCATCACCTCATCAAACTGTTCACTATTTATTGCTTCTCGTATAGAGTACTCAATAATAGGTTTTCCACAAAACATTTTTATATTTTTCCCTGATATTCTTTTGCTACCACCCCGAGCAGTTATTATAGCTATAGATTTATCCATTCCCATTTTTTATCCCTTTATAAAGTCACAATGGCTCTCGCAATTCGTTCAGCACCTTTTCCATCTACCATTTTCTGCATTTTCTCTGACTTTTCTTTACGCAATTCAAAGTCATTTCTATATCTGGTTAAATACTGATTACTAGTTCCAGCTATATCATCCATTCTTGCATCACCTGCATAATCAATCAGCCCATCCTCCTGAAACTGCCTTACATTATCTAACTGATTATCTGCAAATGAAAAGGAAATAGCAGGTGTTCCAATTGCACATAACTCATACAAAGTCGTTCCACCTGCTGAAATCGCAATGTCGGCATTCTTCATATATTGTTCGATATTATTTACTGCCTGATGAAACTTGATGTTTTTATTATTTTCGTATTTTTTCACGAATTTATTGTAGTTCGTATTATAGATACCACAAATAACGTCTATTGTTTGAAATTGATATGTATCTATACTGTCAAGTATCTGTTCCGTCACATTAAATGGATCACTTCCTCCAGTTAATATCAGCAAATTATCAGCTTTTTCTGAAATAATTTTTGCCTCACAATTCCAAAAAGCCTGTTTTAAAGGAACATATTTCATTCCAAGCAAATATGTTGTCCGCTTATCGTTTATTTTATATTGAAACTTCTTCCAATAATTAGCGTAGCAGATAACCGCATCCACCGGGTACTCAAACAGATTCAGATCATCTATATAAAAGGTGGTTACCAGTTTACTTAGCTCTGCAAGATATCTTTGTGTAACCTGATAGCTGTCGATCAGCAGTTTGTCTATATGTTCATTTCGAATTACCTGACTTAACACCGACAATTCCTCTTCCATACAATTCCACTGAGTATGTAAAACAATTGCATCATACCCACGCTGTTTTAATAAACTTACTGCCTGCTCATCGGCAAGAATAAATCTTACAGGCTCTCCTAAGCCACGCAGTGCATCTGCAATGGAAAGACATCGCATTATATGCCCCGTCGCAATCTGCTCATTCATATCTGCTCTAATATATATCATAATTTTTAACTCTTATTATTTTTATACTTATTATATTTATCTATATACTCATTTATATTATCTGACCATTGAAACGGACATTCTTTTTCCAATTTTTGTAATTCTTTTATATTATGATAACTTCCACCCTTTTCCTGCTCTGTAAGTACATATGTTCCAGTTTTTATTTTTTCCCAGTTTTCCTTAAATAATTCGGTTATCTGCTCATGCAGATATGTATAGGTACTTGCAAATGTCTCTTTCGTCTCATCAAAATAGCATTGTTTCTGAAAGAGTATTTTTCCCATATCCAATCCTTTATTGATTTGATGAATTGTCACACCCTTTGGTGTATTATCAAGAAAACTCCACAAATTAGGAGATGCACCTCTATTCCAAGGAAGATATGAAATATGCAAATTAAAAATTGCTCCCTTCATATATTCTATGATATCAGCCGTTATGAGATAGCTATAGTTATAACTGATTATGAAATCCGGCTTCCATTCTTTCACCAAATCAATTGTCAATTTATTTGTTATTATTTCAACTTTTTCTCTCTGTTTCAGCCATTCATACAAATCCATGGAATTCTCATTACATGTAAGAAATAGAACTTTACAATTCTCCATTTAAAAATCGCCACCTATCATTTCCATTTTAAGAGGCGTTCCCCTCTCTATATCTGTCAATGCAATCTGCCCCAATATATCATTATAATATTTTGGAGATAATCCATAACCTGGACGTATAATGCGTGCATTTTCAGAAGTTATTTTTTCTCCCTTTTTTATATCTCTCACACAAAATATAGACCTACGGAATACCTGACTGGATTTTTCCTGCTCCGATGGTCCGTATTTCACACAGCCAATCGCTTTTTCTGCCTGTCTGATATCGCATACCATCTGTTTAAACTCCGCCGGATTCATGGAAAAAGAAGAGTCCGGATTCTCAATAGAACGATCTATGCAGAAATGTTTTTCAATGATTGTCGCTCCGAGTGCAACTGCCGTCACAGCTCCGACAGAACCCATCGAATGATCGGACAGACCATATGGAACTCCAAATGTTTCTCCCATATTCTGCATGGTTCTCAAATTCATCTCATCTGTAATTGCTGGATATGCACTTGCACACCGAAGCAATGCAAAATTATCATTACCCTGATTCCTTACTGCTGCCACCGCCTCATCAATTTCTGCCAGAGTTGCCATACCTGTTGACATAATCATTGGCTTGCCTTTGGAAGCTACATATTCAATCAACGGAATATCCACCAGCTCAAAAGATGCAATTTTATAAAATTCAATACCAATTTCTTCTAAGAAATCAACTGACGTATTATCAAATGGTGTTGAGAAGAAATCTATTCCTGTCTTTTTGGCTTCTTCAAACAGTTCTCCCTGCCATTCCCACGGCGTATATGCTTTCTGGTAAAGCTGGTACAGATTTTCTCCATTCCAGGTTCCATCCGAAATATGAAAATAAGAGTTATCACAGTCAATTGTCAGGGTGTCCGGTGTATAGGTCTGAATTTTCACACAGTCAGCACCAGCCTCTTTTGCCGCATGTATAATCTCCTTTGCTCTGTCAATGTCTCCCGCATGATTTGCTGACATCTCAGCTATGATATATGCCGGATTTCCTTTTCCAATCTCGCGCGTTCCTATTTTCATCCTACAATCTGCCTTTCTCTTTCAACAAACGGTATTTCATTTCCGCCAGTTCCCAGTCTGTCTCATTATCAATATCCTGAACTTCCAGCTCTGATATGATCATTCCCGCAGTGTTATCAGTCACAAGTTTTTTCTCTTTTTCAAACGGTTCTACCCGAAATGCATAAAACTGTCCGCAATCGTGATAGATTTCTTCTAAGTCCTGCGACCGTTTCATTGCATATTCCTGCCACTTGTATTCCAATTTTCCATCATTTATCACCATTCCCCTTAACGGCGGAAATGAAAATGGTACAACCGGAATCACACTGTCCTTCTTTTCATTCACAAGCATATCCATTGCCTGTCTTAACTTGTTCCCTGTCACAAACGGTGCTGTGGGATAAATACAGCAGGCATTCTCATATCTTATGCCACGTTCTTTATACTTCTCCAGAACCTCCATCAGAACGTCAGCTGTAGTTGCATAATCACTGGATGTCTCTGCACTGCGCATAAATGGAACTTCTGCCTCTGCATTCTTCGCAATTTCAGCAATTTTATTATCATCTGTCGAAACCATTACCGTATCAAAAATGCCAGCCTGCTTAGCCGCTTCAATAGAATACTCGATAATTGGTTTTCCACAAAATTCTTTTCTGTTCTTATGCGGAATCCTTTTACTTCCGCCTCTTGCAGTTATAATTGCGATATTCATAATCTTAATGTTCCTCTACATTCTCCAACAATCTCTTTAAGTCATCCACTGACAGCCACTCTGTGTTATTACCAGAACTATACTCAAATCCCTGTTCTACCCTTTTTCCACCTGCCTGAATTTTAGAAGTGTTCCACCAGTCAAAATGAGGATATACAATGAAATGTTTATCATATTCATAGGTAAGCATCGAATCTTCCCTTGTTACCATCACTTCATGAAGTTTCTCACCTTCACGGATACCGACCTCAGGCATTTCACATCCCGGTGAAATTGCCTGTGCTAAATCTGTGATTTTAAAAGAAGGGATTTTTGAAATAAATGTTTCTCCGCCTTTCGCCTCTGACAATGCTTTGATTACAAGCTGCACACCTTCATCCAGACTAATCCAGAATCTTGTCATACGATAATCTGTAATCGGAAGCTCTTTTCCGCCATTGGCAACAATTTCCCGGAAAAATGGAATAACAGAACCACGGCTTCCTGCAACATTTCCATAACGCACGATAGAAAAGCATACATCTTTTGCTCCTGAGTATGCATTCGCCGCAATAAATAATTTATCAGATACCAGTTTTGTCCCACCATATAAATTGATAGGATTTACTGCTTTATCTGTTGACAGCGCAACTACACGCTTTACGCCACAGTCCAGTGCTGCATCTACAATATTCATTGCTCCATCAATATTAGTCTTTACCGCTTCCATCGGGTTGTATTCACATGCTGGAACCTGCTTTAATGCTGCTGCATGAACTACATAATCCACACCATCAAAAGCACGGTATAATCTGTCTTTATCACGTACATCCCCGATAAAGAAGCGCAACTTGTCCTTATACTTTTTGAATTTATTTGCCATATTAAATTGTTTAAATTCATCTCTGGAATAGATAATGATTTTTTTCGGTTCGTAATGTTCTAACACATACTGTGTGAATGCATTACCAAAAGATCCGGTTCCTCCGGTTACTAGAATTATTCTTCCGTTTAACATTTTTGCCTCCATGCATTTTTCTCTGATTCTTCATGAATCTACTATATATTATCAAATTTCATGATCATAATCTCTCATTGTTTGATATAAAGCTGTTGAAAGCTGTTTTGTAGTATATACCTCACAATCACCATATACTTTTTGACACCTTTCTTCAAATTGTTTTAATATAAAGCACAGCCTCTCGATAACAGAAATATAATCAGGATTTTGTTTTTTACTTTGCAACATGATTCTTTCAAACAAATAACAGATACTAATATTTTGAAGTAATAATGAATAATTTTTGCTAAATTCTAAACTCATTGTTAATGCCTCATTTACTCCAAACATACTATAACATTCCGCAATCGAGTCAGCAATAGAGTTTCTTTCATAAATAAGTTCAACAACCGCATTCATCAACAGCTCTGCTTCTGTTTTCATGAAACTCTTATTGACTTCTGTTGCATTTTCATAATAAACCTGTTCTTCTAATTGACATTTATGGTCTAATGAGACAAGCCATTGTGCAACCGCAGGACAGGACAAACCTATGTTTTCTATAAATAAATCTCCATGCTCTGAAACAAAACGTGGATATGCCCTACATGTATTAGAGAGAAATTCTTCTCCATATTCTTTTTGAATACTACATAACCCATTTTCTGTAATAAATGGACATTTCCCCATATGCTTTATTATTGTATGTGGTTTTGTGGATTTAATTTTCTTATCTAAATCTGAAATATTCATATTTACATATTTATTATAAGTTGATTCATCAATACTTATGCTCCATCTTTCACAACAACAATTATCTGGGCATCTTTCCATTAGACATTGAAATTGATCAAAATATTCTATTTTTATAATTTTTATCATTTTTATTTATCCAATCTATTTTTATAGCTTATAATTATATCGGTATAACCTTCAAAATCTTTACAAACCTATATTCTTAATATACAATTATGCTATAATATTCATTACGTCTAGGCAGGGTATAAAATGAACGTTTTAGTCTACAGATATGGGAGCATTTGTGAACCCGATATTATATCGGGATTTGAAACTTTAGGATTTAAAGTTTCCCAGATTACAAATGAAATAACAAATAAGAACTTAACATGGAGCGAAAGCACTAAAATTGTCAGCGAATTTTTATTAAATCATCCACAGGATTTTGTTTTCAGCATTAATTTTTTCCCACAGCTTTCAGAGGTGTGTAATATTTTTCATATCCGTTATGTCACATGGATTGTCGACTCGCCGGTTATGGAACTATATACTGCTCCAATCAAAAACTCATGGAATCGCGTTTTTATTTTTGACCATGAACAATATAACGATATTGCGCCTTTCAATCCAACTTGTGTTTTTCATTTTCCGTTAGCTGTAAATATTATGCAAAAGCAATCTGTTATTTCAAATACCACTTCAACGATGAGAAATAAATTTAAAAGCCAGGTATCTTTTGTAGGTTCTTTATATACTGAAAAATGTCCTTTTGACAAGCTAAAAAATGCTTCTGCATATCTTATAGGATATTTAGATGGTATTATGGCTACCCAGCTAAAAATATATGGTTCTTACTTAATTGATGATGTTCTGCCAGATTCTATCGTCACAGAATTTAAGAAATGCATGCCAGGTTTTTATCAGCCGCCAATTGAAAATTATCTTACAGACCGCGATATTGTTTCCCAGCTATATATCGGAAATAAATTATCCGCACTGGAGCGTACACAGCTTTTTGACATTCTATCCAGAAACTTTCCTGTAGATTTATATACGGGAAGCGATACACGTAATTTACCTCTTGTCAATAACCGCGGCTTTGCAAAAACACTAACTGAAATGCCTATTATTTTTCATGAAAGCAACATTAATCTTAATATTACTTCAAAAGCTATTCGAAGTGGTGTTTCATTGCGTGTATTTGATATTTTTGCCTGTGAAGGATTCCTATTGTCCAACTATCAGACAGAACTTTGCGAGCTTTTTGAAATTGGCAGTGATTTTGACTACTATAGTTCTTACGCGGAACTGCTAGAAAAAACAGCTTTTTATCTAGATCATGAAAAATTACGCAAAGAAATGGCACATAATGCTTTTGAAAAAGTGTCGCAAAATTACAATTATCCTTTACGCCTCTGTCAGTTAACGGAACTCGCATATTCAAAATAACATATTGCATCGGACTGCAAACTGATGCAATACGTTATTTTTCTCTTTTACCTCTTATCTATGCATACTATTTTTTTGTGGAACCAACTTAAACATCTCTTTTCTAAAAAGTTCAATACCAATTTTATAAGCATCCATTAATAACTTTGCACTTAAAACCCCATCCATCATTTCATTTTCAATCGCATCCCGATTGAAATATTGAAATACCTTTTCCTGTACTTCATACTGTGCTTTTATTGTATAAGGTCTCAAAAGAATTGTTTCAGGACAATCCTCTATTTTCTGGATTATTTTTGAAATTTGCTGTAAGACATCTTTCATTTTCTTATAGTTACCGACTTTACATAATTGTTCAGCTTTACCGCATATCATAATTCCATTTTTAATCTCATTTTCAATCTCATCCACGCATTTCGGAATATTACATAATTTTTCATGAATCTTTGCCAGCTCTTTTTCATCCAGAAAAGCTGGAATCTGATCCCACAATTGTGTAGCATTTATTTCTCTTTTTCCGAACAATTGAAAACATTCTTCCAATGACATCTTTTGAGTTTCCGAAATATATGCACCTTGATTCGAAGTATTTATAACTTTAATCTCTTTATATCCAGCAATATAATACTCTATCCATTTTCTGTAAATATTCATATTTGCTCTTGTATACACTTTATCGCCATTGACATCGTCTACTAATATATAATCCTCTTCTTCTAATTGAATGCGATTTGCTTTTCCCTCATATGCTTTTTGTGTATGCTCCTGCATATTTGGATATGCCAGATCCTGTCCCACAAGAATAATTGTCTGAAATCCCATTAAAACTAATAATGATAATGCATTATTTGCAACTGAACCTCCTGTTGGAAGCTGGATTCCCGCTTTCCCTGTCTCCTGTATAAGTATTTTATTCAGATAAGATTCCTCATCTATCTCATAAAAGTGCATTGCCTGATTTTTGCTCAATAGCTTTTCATTTGACTGCTGGGATAACACAATAGGAATACTGTTAAACTTCGGATGTTTAAATAATTCCATCGGTTTTCTGGAATCAACACTGATTGTCAAATCCGGAATAATATCATTTTCTAACAATGTATTCAGTGCTGTATCCACTGCTAAAACAAATCCTCTTTTTTTAAATTCTCTTAATGGCGCTATATTTTCATCCAAAGACGGACCTGCTGCAACAAGAATTGCCGGTATGTCTTCCCATCCCAACAACTTAACACACCCGAATAACTGTTGCACAGAATATTGATGTATGATGTCATCGAAAAGTTTATACATATTATTTGTAATTTCGTCTATACGTTCTAATTGTGTATTTCTCGTATAGATTACTAATTTCATTACATCTTCGATTGTCTCTCTAAACTTCTGGTAATCATCACTAAAGATACGGTCATAATTTGGCAGAACTGCCAAATTAACTAAATTGAAATTTGTATAATCAATAACATCCTGTAGATGGTGATAAAATAGTTCGTCATTTACATTTTTTACATATAATCGGACATGATTATTTTTTATTATATCTAACCAGATATCCCGGTCGATCGCTTCATTAAAAATTTCTATGGAAGGTTCGTATATCCAAAAAGCACACTCTGATTGACATTCCATTAATTTCTTTATCGAAATTCCGTCGCTCATTCCAAAAACAATAAAAATGGAATGTTCATTCGTCTTGACTGTAGCAAACTGCTTTGCCCATATTCCTGATGCACTCTCCGGACTCATAGAACTATTTAACTGCCACTTTACTTTTCCGTCATCATAAGTCTGTATCGCCTCTGTTTCATTAATCATGACAGTCTCCACTCTGCCCTCTGCTTCTATTGCAGATAAGAGTCTCATTATCTTTTCACTTTTCATTTCTTTCTGTTTTTGTTCTATGATTTCTATAAATTTTTGTTTATTTCCACTTATCATTTTTTCTTCCGACAACAACCCCTTCATTCGCACTATCTGCTCCCAGATTATCCACTCTTTCTTCATCTTCAAAGTTTTATGCCATTTCTTCATCTCTATGATACAATTTTCACAATCTGATGCGTACTCCAGCGTAATAAATATGATCGCATATACAGAATTACACTTATACAATTCTACTAATTCCGTATTTTCTGACAACCCATATTCTATTCTTTTTAATTTAAATTTTAGTTTCCTAATATTTAGCCTTATTTCTTCCCACGATAACCCTGTTTTCCAAAATATATTCTCACCAATGTTTTTTTCTTCCAAATGGTCAATTTGTGTCAGCAAAAAAAACTCCTGTAGCCCAAGATGAACTTTCCCCTTCATTTTCACAAAAGTATCCCACAATTGATATCTTTCGCCATTGTTTACCATGTACTGCATTTTTCGCTTTAATTCCTGCACTGTCTTTTCCAGTTCTGCATAATCGTCTGATGTCAATCTGTTTTCAAACTTTTTTATATCCTGATATTCCTGACAAAAAACTTTCTGATACAAAAAATACTTTTCCAAATGACTATATGTATTATCATGATAGCACCACGCCTCACCCTGATACGGAACTACCACTTTATATCCCACACGTCTAAATTCCTCACACTGCGAAATATCATAAAAATCCCAACCGTCAAACAGATCACTCCGCCAATCCACATCATATTGCGTTATAAGTATCAATCCATCAACAGTTTCTACTTCTGTAAATTTTTCACTCTCTATAGGTTCTTTTTTTATGCTCCCACCATTAAAAGTTATATTTCCTACATCCCAATCCGCCGCAACTAATAATTTTTCTGGTAATTCTTTTCTTCCTACCATTCCAATCAAGCCTATTTGATTGTCTTCCTGAAATATTTCTATTACCTTTTTTAAGAAATTTCTGTTGTGTATAAAAACGTCCTGGTGCATATAAATCTTATATTTAGCATCACACGACTGCATAGCTGCCTGATATCCTGCTGCCATACAGTCTGCTCCCTGTACTGCAACTGTATCAATGGTATATCCCACTGGAACATTTAATTGCTCTATATAATACAATGCTTCCTCATATTCTACCGTATCATTTACACATGTAATAAACGCAATACTTTTTTCATTCATGAAAGCATCCTCGCAACCACAGAATATTGATATACCTGATACATATTTTCAGAAACATTCTCCGATATACTCATTAGCTTAGGAATTAATTCTTCCTGATGTGGTGTTAATTCATAAATAACCCCTTGTAATTTTTCAATATCATATCCTGTCTCCGTAAACATTTTTATGATTTCTTTTTGCGTAAACAGATGAATATGCGTTCTATCAAGCAAACCTACTTCTGTATATCGAAATTCTCCTCTTAATAACTGTTCCATCACCGATACATGCATTACATTTGGTATACTGGCAACAATACATCCATCCTTTTTTAACAATGTTCTACAATACTCAATTGTTTTTAAAGGATTATGTAAATGCTCTAATACGTCTCCAAAAATGATATAATCAAATTTTTCACCAAAATCAACATTTTCTTCCTCAATGTTTCCATAACAGATATCTGCAACGTGTTTTCCTACATTAACAGAACTTTTATTAATTTCCAATCCATAGATTTTGCAATTTGGATGTGCATTTTTGATGCCCAGCAGATTTGCTCCCATATCACACCCAACTTCAAGAACAGAAAACTTTTCCTCAGATGCCCTGTCAATGAGTAAATTGAATTTATTATTTGCCGCTAACATAAAATAGTTTGTATTCCACTTTTTTCTAAGATAGCGTCGGTCTGCCACACATAGCTGATTTATCCATCCAGCACTCTCTTTCTTCGTCTCCGTTTCATACACATATGAATTTCGTGAAATCATGTTTCTATAACCTGCCAGTAACGTACGCAGCTGGAAATCTACCATTATATCTGTATATGCCAAATTTTCATCAAATTTACCTACACTATTGATAATTTTTGTGTTAAAACAATAGCATAATCCCTCAGTCCCTACTACTTCAAAATCGTTATCCTCCATGCTTGTATTTTCAATTTCTAACAAGTCTCCATATGATCGTATATTAGCATCCTGTTCATACACCTGACCATTTGCCCGACAGCCTGCCACACCATTTCTTTCATTCCCACACAACGTATCTATCATAGCTGTTATTGTTTTTTTCCCTACTCGTACCTGTGGCCAAATAACACAAATATATTCTTGAACATCGAAGTTATCAATCACTTCATTTAATACTTTCCCGACTGTCTGTACACCCTCATCAAAATACACATACTCTATTTCCTGTGATTCTAACCATTTTTGTGTACCGTCTGTTGAACCGTTATTTACAACTATAATATTTATGTTTGGATAATTAGCTTCTATTAACTCTACACATTGTTTTAAATTTTCTTCTTCATTCCAACTTGGAATTACGACTGTAATATTTTCTATATTCACCATAACTTTTAATTTTCCTTTACTAAACGAATAATATCATCCAGCCGTTCATCATAATTAAAAAATTTACCTATTTTTTCATACCCTGAAACAGCTATTTTTTCTCGTATCTGTGGATTTTTTAAATAAAATTCTACTTTTTCGTTCAGTTCTTCCATATCTCCATAATAATCATAATCCTCTCCTGCCTGAAAATAATCTTCCATTTCTGCCTGATAATTTGTAATCAGAAATCCCCCTGCCCCCATTATATCTAGTATACGTTCCGGGATCCCTGTCCTAATACTTTTTAACGTAATGTTCAAATTAATATCCGAACCAGAAAATACTTCCGCCATTTCTGTATAATAATTCACAGTTCCCATATAGTGAATTTTCGGTAAATATTCCGGTTTTCTTCCACTAAATAAATAGGTGTCATATTGACTGGAAAGCCTCTGTAATGCTTCTTTCCGCTCTAATGCAGTGACTTTCCGTTTTAAAAAATATTCTTCATATACATACGAATCTGTTTCAACACCCTCTTTATTTTCTCCTATATTATAGGGTACATTTTTTTTCAATTCTTCTAACACTCTTGACGGTATAGCATTTTTAATAACATCCACACCATACAATACCTTTTGCATCTGTATTAATCCATCCATATATCCCTTGGAAAAATCTGATACTTTTGACAATTTACCATACAAATTATTTGTGGGTTCATCATACATAGACCCCACAAATGAAACAGGCATTTGAGGATATTTTTTCTGCGTGTTACTTTGTAAAAAGGGACTATTCCATGTATTTGATGCTAATGGCATATGAAAAACTCTTTGTAAGCCAATCTCTTTCAGTTCCTTATACATTGCATAATCAAACAAAAACACGTAGTTTGTATCATATACCATTGTATAAGAATACAGTGCGACTAATGGACTGTCATACACCCAGCTGATATACTTTAATCCGCATCTATAGCAGACTTCCGCAAGAACCGGATAATAATTAAACGAGACAAGGTAATCATACCTTGCCTGCTTAATTTCTTTTTCGAGTTCTTCTTCTAATGAAGCAATCCTTCTTCTTCCATCAATATCTGTCTGTCTTGTCTTAACCTGCCACCCTTTTTTTCTCATTGCATCTGCGAGATTCGGTGCACCTATACTTTTATTATCAATCAAATATATTTCCATATATATAATTTCCTATTTTACTTACCATCATTTATCAAATTTAAAATCTCATATTCTAAAACATCTGCCAGATAAATAATATCTCCACCCTGATATGCGTCCAGCAAATCTTTAATCTGGCAAATTATTCCGTTTATATCTGCTTCATTCATTTGCTGCAATTGAGAAACCAGATTGTTCATTTCACCTATTATTACTTTCAAATTATTATTTGTTTCATTACTCACATTATTCTGTCGTAATTGTATGACCGTATCTTTTATTAATAATTTATCCATCTTCTATTCCTATTAAAAAAGGAGTCGGTAATACCGACTCCTTTTAAATTTTGCACAATTACTGTAACAGAGAAAGAACTCCCTGTGTAGACTGGTTAGCCTGAGCAAGCATAGACTGTCCTGCCTGTGCAAGAATATTGTTCTTGCTGTATTCAACCATCTCTTCTGCCATATCTGTATCACGGATACGTGATTCTGCTGAAGATGTATTCTCAGCAACATTGTCTAAGTTAGCAATTGTATGCTCTAATCTGTTCTGTAATGCACCAAGTGCAGAACGCTGAGCAGATACTTTAGAAATTGCGCCCTGAATTGCTGTCATGCTCTTACCTGCTGCGGCGAATGAATCAACACCAACTGAAGTAAGTCCTATGTCAGCAGCTTTCATAGAGGCGATTGAGATCTTGATTGCCTGACCAGAAAGTGCTCCAACCTGAAGATTCTTAGCTGTGAATTTACCATCTAACAGATTCTGTGTATTGAACTGTGTAGTGGTAGCAATACGGTCAACTTCAGATGTAAGTGCATCAATTTCCTTCTTGATGGCAGCTCTATCAGATGTTGTATTTGTATCATTAGCTGCCTGTGTAGCTAATTCGTTCATACGCTGTAAGATAGAATGTGTCTCATTTAATGCGCCTTCAGCAGACTGAATAGCTGAAATACCATCCTGAGCATTATCAGAAGCTTTGTTAAGACCTCTGATCTGGCTTCTCATTTTCTCAGAAATTGTTAAACCAGCAGCATCATCACCTGCACGGTTGATTTTATATCCAGAAGATAATTTCTCTGAAGATTTTGCCTGTGCTCCTGTTGTGATTCCTAACTGTCTGTTAGCGTTCATTGCTGATAAATTGTGCTGTACTACCATTATTTTTTCCTCCTTGAATGTAATGCAGCCTCCATGCTGCATCTGTACTTTATGTACTTGTTTTTTGTTACATTAGGCTTAAATTCTCCCAGCCGTACGCTCTGCTTGAACTTCCACCTGCAAGTAATTTTCTTTACTTGACTTATATATCGGAGATTCCCTCCAATACTTTATAGCAAAAAAAGATTTTTTTCTTTTTTCCTATCAATTATTTCTTATTGTCAAGAAAATGCGGTTCCACATAGCCCTTCTTCATCATATTCTTGTAGTATTGGTTCACAACTTTCTGGCTGGAACGGATTTCTTTTACCTGTTTCTTCACACTTGCGAACTTCTGCTCCATCAATTGCTTATTTCTGGCTTCCTGTGCCTGAATTTCCATGCTTCTGTCTGTTAACGTGCGTATACAGCCCTGCATTTTAAGAATTTCATCCTTATAGAGTTCTTTATTCGTCTGCAGTTCCTCGCGTACTTTTTCATAAAGCTTTTCAAAGCCATTATCCAACAGCTCTAACTGTTCTATGAGTTTTGATTTTTCTTCTACTGTCTTATCAAAGTCGTCCGGATCTAAAGATGGATTCTCCAGTTCTTCTTTCTGACGCTTATTGATCTGTATGATGCTGTTTAAAACCTTCTCTTTCTTCTGAAGGCTTTGTAGCATGATCGTAATATACTGGTTGTCTGCCATAGTACCATTCTCCATTAATGTGTTCTGCCGGTACGCATCACTTCTTTCCAGGTGTCACGCATGGTACGCAGATGTTTTAACACTTCTTCCATAATCTCTTTATCTTTTTTCATATTAGCTTCACGAAGCCTGATCATCAGATACGAATATACCTCGTCAAAGTCTTTTGCAACCGGATATTTATGATCTAATGTGGATTGAAATTCTTCAATAATCCGTTCTACTTTGATAATATTCGTATGTGCTTTCTGAATATCCTTTTCCTCAATCCCGACGATTGCAAGATTGGCAAATTTAATTGCTCCCTCATACAGCATCAGTGTCAGCTCCGCCGGTGATGCTGTCATAATTTTGTTGTTAGCATACGCTGCATATCCCTGATTCGCTAACATAATACCCTCCTGGTCTTTATTGTGTATTAAGCAGAGCAGATATATTCTATCCACTCTGCTTTTTAGCTTATAATTCTAAGTATTTCTATTTCCCATTATACCAAATATCAACCGCCAAATAAACCACTTAATGATGATGTCTGGCTGTTCAGTTTAGAAAGTGCCGTCTCCATAGAAGAGAACTTTTTATAATAATAATCTTCTTTGTCCTGTAATTTTTCTTCCCATTTTTTGATCAGATCTGTGTAATCACTATACTCTGATGCCATTTCCTTATCATTATATACAGTATAAATACTACTCAAGGATGAGGACTGCATTTTGGTATGAACTGACTTATATAAGTTATCTGCCAGTCCCTGCATGAAATTGATCACTGTATCCGGATCATTGGTAATTGCAGTCATCAGCTTATCTGCATTACCGGAAGAATTAGCATCATCTTCATCGCCATCAATATGATATGCATTCTGCTGATTCTTTGGTGCATTCAGATATCCTAATGTTTTGATTCCAAAATTGGACAAATACATTTTCTTGCCGTTTACCTCAACTGCACCGCTCATTGCAGAAGTCATGGCACTCATAAGGCTTTCCAGATTATCGTCACGTCTCAGCAGAGAATCTTTGATCTTCTGCTCCCATTTCTCTACTTCTGTGTCAGACATTGCATCTTTTTCATCATCTGTCAGCGGCTCATAGCCTTTTGCGGAATCTGCATTGTACAGAGATGTAATCTCATTGATCAGGCTGTTATACTGTGACAGGAAATCCTTGATCTTATCATAGATTCCCTGCGTATCAGTAGATGTTGTGATACTGATCGCATTCGCATCTCCATCACCAGTTACAACCTGTGCCGTAATGTTTAATCCATTGACAGAAAAGTTGTTGGTACTTCCTGTATATTGGATACCATTTAATGTAATCTCTGCATCACAGCCATCGATTTTCCTGGCATCTGTATTGTATTCAATACTTGTGTTATTTGCAATGTCGTGTGCTGACTGTACCTGTTTTACAAATGAAGCAATCGCAGCATCTTTTTCTGTACTGTCTTCCATTGCGGCAATATCAGCGAGCACCTGATTATTATCCATGGTCTTCTGGCTGGTATTCATTGTCGTTTTGTTGGTGGCGATAGCCGCGGCAAATGTATTGGTAAGGTCTGTTACGCCCTGTGCCGCATTTTGGGCATAAGCCGTATGTACTTTATCGATAATGCTCTTTCTGGAATACTCATTACTATCCTCTAAAGTGGTATCAGCC
This sequence comes from Roseburia sp., assembly GCA_030844625.1. Classification (GTDB taxonomy): domain Bacteria; phylum Bacillota; class Clostridia; order Lachnospirales; family Lachnospiraceae; genus Eubacterium_G. The sequence continues at coordinate 26,666 of JAUUNJ010000001.1, forward strand.
GTATTTTCATAAGTATTCACTGTGCCGACATTCGTTGCCAATGTAGAGAGATATGAACTCATATCTTCGTCTGACAATTTCATTTCATCCTGTGCCTTTTTTGCCAGATCTGTATAAGCGGTCGTTCCGGATTTTGCGTTGCTCAACTCGTTAGAGTCCTTGGTATAAACGGTCTTTGTCGCCTCTTCTTTTTTGCTGGCTTCAAAAGCGACCGTTTTCCCATCAGCTGTCTTTTCCCAGCTGCCGTTGACTTTTCTTCCTGTTGTCTCAACTAAATTGCTGCCATCCACAAAATATTTTTTTCCTTCTTTATCTACATAAAGTCCGTTCTCATCTTCGCTGTACTCATTGCCGTCTGATGCAGTGATCTTGTTGTATTTTACTTCACTTGCTGTAGCAGTATAATATTTTGTTACAGAATCAGTTGTCTCACTCTGGATGTAGCTTTTATTCCCACTTGCATCTGTATAAGAATAAATGACGCTTCCATCATCGTTTGTCTTTTCAGTCTTATAAATATTGCCATTGCTGTCCATGACAGACTGTGCGCGATCCGTTGCGGACATCTGCACCAGCTTCACCATCTGATCCTGCTCTGCCTCACTTAATCCGCTCTTTGCAAATGCATCTTTCATTGCCGCATACGCAGATGCATAACCATAGCCTGCGCTTATGTTGCTGTTCTTGGCATCAGCTGTCTTATATGCGGTCTGGGCATCCTGATAGGCTTTGATCGCTTCATTTACTTTTACTGTGATACCTGACTGCGTTCCATCACCATAATACTGCATGTAGGTTTTATAGGTTGCGTCTGTTGCATCTGATTTTACATTCAATCCCAGTTTCGTCAACGCATTCGCCCCATCCACATTGCCACCGGTCAATGTAAAGTCATTGTCCTTACCGGTATCTTTGGAGCTCACGAAGATACGTTTGTTGATATCATCATAGCTTGCATTCACGCCGGCTTCTTTCAAAGAATTGATAAAGCTGTTGACCGTAGTGCCCTGGCTGACTTCGATAGTCTTCTTTGTGCCATCACCTTTTGTCAAGGTGATCGTACCGTTTCCGCCTGTGTAGCCCAACTCAGCGAGTGTGGTTCCGGTTGTGGTACTGTCATCTAATTTACCACCGGTCAAGTATCCTGCCTGTGCTACCTTAAGGATGTTGAGCTTCTGGGTACCATTTGGTGCAGAGCTGCTGGCTGTAACCGTCGCTTTTGTGGAATCGGATACTTTGGTTGATTTCAAATTGTAGTTTTTAGAGAAACGCAGACTGTCCAAGCTTGTATAGAAGCTGTAAACTTTTGTGTTTAAAGTCTTCCATGCGTCCTGTTTCCAGGAGAGCTTGGTCTGTGCTTTTTTGTATTTATTGGTCTTGTAACTGTAAGAAGATACTAATGCGGAAATGATTGCTTCGGTATCTAATCCTGAGTTCAAACCTGTGATTCTGATTGGCATAATCCTGCTCCTTTCAGTTTTGTAACTTATTTATATCATTTTCTGTTTGCATCTGTCACTTGTCTATTGCTGCTCCTGTCTTTTGGACAGTGATCTACAGTTTCTTATCCACTAATAATCCGGCCATCTCCCAGACTTTTGCGATCATGTCCAGGGTTTTCTCCGGCGGATATTCTTTCAGGACTTTCTTCGTGTCTTTGTCAACAATCTTGATGGTAACACGGTTGGTTGCATCATGGATTCCGAAGACTGCCTCGGAATTGTGTGCCTTCTTATTGATTTCGTCAACTGCTTTCTTGATCTGGGAATTCTCGGAGATCGTCTGCTGTGCCTGACTGTCGTCCCGGTTTCCGTCTTTGCCGTTTTTGTCAGTTTCTTTCGTGTCGATCTGAATGGTTTTCTTCATGAGATCGTCAGAAGCTGCTGCGTTGGATGCAGTTTCCACTTTTGCCTGACTCTCTGCTTTTACATCTGATGCGGATGAACTTCCCGCGTAGGACATTCCTGCCCCTTTCATAGCCTCTATTGCCATTGTTCTACACCTCCGTGTGCATAAGCCTGTGTTCTTCCATGGTTGCGGTCCGGATCTCTGTAAATGCCGGAACGCTTATTTTTCTAACTCATATATCGGTAGTTTTCCTGTAAAATTAATAGCTGTCATGCAATTTCCTGCGTTGTGCCGGTGCTGTTTTCTGATCAGGGTTTCATTTTAACAAAATATAGGATATAATTCAATCGCACCGGGAATTGAGTCCGCAATGCGTTTATGATTTTTACTATTATAAGAAGAAAGGATATTGTTTATTATGTTATATATCATGAGACACGGAAAAACTGACTGGAATGCAGTCCACCGCCTGCAGGGAAGCGAAGATATTCCTTTAAATGAAGAAGGTCGCCAGATGGCGAGAGACGCGCGGAAAAAGTATGGGGATCTGCGATTTGATATCTGCTATTGTTCTCCCTTACAGCGTGCGCAGGAGACTGCTGAAATTTTTCTGGAAGGGAGCGGCACACCGATCCTGACGGACGACCGTCTCCGCGAGATGGGATTTGGCATGTATGAAGGAACAGAACATGTCACACAGAAACCGGAATGTCCGGTATACACGTTGTTCCATGATCCTGTCCATTATCATGCTGTAGATGGTGCGGAAAGTCTTGAGCATTTGTATGCCCGCAGCGGCTCTTTTATCCACGATGTTTTGACGTCGGAATTTGTTTCCGGAAAAAATGTACTGATCGTTGCCCATGGAGCCTTAGACTGCAGCCTGATCTGCCAGTATGAAGAGATTCCTCTTGAACATTTCTGGGATCAGCTGCTCGGGAACTGCGAGCTTAGAAGATTAGTTTCATCAGCCAATGTGTGAAAACAGATACTGCAGAACGTCATCTGTAAATTTTATCGCATGCACACCAATGAATGTGGAGCCGTCTTCCTGCTTTTCTTCGCGGGAAACCTCCGCATACATGATCAGTGTTTCTGCCACAACGATCACCTGTTTTCCGAGAAGGCCTTCATGCCCCTCCGGCACACAGATTCCCATGCCTAACGGACTGATGTCTTTCACGTCCACGTAAATTTTTTCCTGTGTATCGCAGATTACAACAACACCATTTGTCTTGTATTCTACCCTCGATATTTCTCTTCTTTCTTCCATGAGTACCCCCTGTTTTTATCATTTCTGTCCTGACTGCCCTGTACAGGCAGAATTGTCTGTATCAGATTGTCTGCATTATTCAAAGATCTCCTGTACATCATCCAGATTTCCGTCTCCGGTGAGAAGCAAGGTCACTCCGCTCTCCGCCTGGCTGATATCCGTGGTTGCCTCAACGCAGAGTTCACCGTTCTGATTATAAAGCGCCCACTGAAAATCTGTGATCTCCACCGGCCACTCTACCGGCATGGAAACAGACTGTCCATCTGCGATTGCACTGATATTGTATTGTTCGCCGCTGATCGGATCGATCACAGAAAACATCCCAATGTCGATGCCGCACTCGTTTGTGGCTGTGATGATGATGCTTTTACGTTCTGCATATTCAGAAGATTCTGTGCTTTCCACGGCTTCTACTGCCGCTTGGGCTGTCCCGGCTGCTTCCGTTGACTCTTCCGATCCGCCGACGGTTTCCGCAGGTTCTTCTGTCGTTTGCCGGCTGTCTCCGGATGTCTGCTCGGTGGCGACTGACGCCTGATCCTGATGATCTGTTTTTCCGCAGGAAGTCAGGAGCATTATGCCAAGAAGCATGCAGATTATGAGTGTTTTCTTTTTTTTCATAGATTTTGTTTCCTTGTATACAAATTACGGATCATATTTTTCCTGTTTTCAGAATACTCCGTATTTTATTTTTTTGCAATGGATGTTTTAGAAAAGGCGCACCTTTTGGATGCGCCTTACTGTTAAAATTTATTTCTCATCTTTCTGAGCTGCTTCTGCTTTTTTCTTTTTATTTCTGCGGTACATTTCCTCGCCGGTTACACCAAGAAGTGCAATGATGAGTAACCACCACCAGGACATTTTCTCCTGCTGCATGTTTTCCACTGCGCCAGCCTCTGCTGCAAGTGGAGTTTCCTCATCGGCAATTGTCGAGCTCTCCTGTGCTCCGTTCGCTGCAAGAGGTGTCTCCTCGTCCGCAATTGTCACATCTGTGTCAGCGTCCGCATCTGTGTCAGCATCAGCTGCGGCATTTGCATTTGCAACCGCTGCTGTTCTCGTTACTGCCGCTGGTGTTGCAGCTGCTGCAAGCGCTACCGGTGTCTCTGCAATCTGAACCGGTGCTGCATCTGCTGTGGCTGTTGTAACAATTGTGGCTGCACTTGCCGGAGCCGCTGCTGTAGTTACAGTACCTGCAGGTGTTGTGGCTGCGCCGCCCGGTGTGGTCTCAGTGCCGGATGGGGTAGTTGTGCCGCCCGGTGTCGTTTCAGTGCCGGATGGGGTAGTTGTGCCACCCGGTGTCGTTGTGGAACCGCCTTCGCCCGGAGCCGGTGCAGGGGTGAGTTCTGCGATCTTATCAGCCAGTGTTTCTCCTGCAATTCCTAACTTATCTGTCAGGTCTTTTGCCAGTTCCTCTGCCTCTTTTAATTTTATCTCTGCCGCGCTGATCTGTCCCTCTAACTCTTTTACCTGATCTGCTGTGTAGTTCTGGCTTGCAAGAAGTGCTGTAAGCTTATCCTTTAAGCTGTCCGCATCTGCTTTTGCTTTATCAACTTTTTCCACCGCATTCTTTGCTGCGTCAATGATCGCATCCGCTTTTGCTACTTTCTCTGCTCTTTCAGCCTCCGCTTTTAATGCTGCATCTTTGAAATCATAGAAGCTCTTTAAGCTTTCATGTCCCGGGAAACGATTATCATCTTTTCCGGTGAGCCAGATTCCTTCATTGATTTCTCCTGTTTTCTTATATTCATCATAATATTTGTTGCTTGTATAAGCTGTTTTTTCCTCTGCCTTGGCAGTCTGATTGTATTTCTGTGTTTCCACGGTCTGCGCACCAAGATCTTTGGAATTTTTCTGCTGATAAGTTCCGGTGTAGGAAACGGATAAGGTTGTGGAGCTGTTCTTCTCGTCAACAACTGCCTGATCCGTTGTCTTCTCTCCCTCTGTGAATGTGTCATCGGCATAATGGATTTTGATTGCTACGTTGGAGTTATGTTTTCCATTCCAGCCTTCATAACCGTTAATATGCAGATCTCCAGTTTTCAGGTTGTCTTTAATCTTCTTATTCTGGGAAACTGCATCTCCAAGAAGTTTTTCTGCATCTGCTTTTGCAGCATCATATGCCTGATCCTTTAACTCTTCCAGATTTTTATTATCTGCTGCATTTACAGCATTTGTCTTGGATTCCACAGCGTTTGCTTTTGCAGTCACTGTCTGTGAATAAGTAATAACGATCGTGCCTGAAAATACGTTTTTATAGGCAGCAGAATCTGCACCCCAGTCTACCCATCTGCCGGAAGTATTTTTGTACTTATCTGTATCATTCACTTTTGCATTATCTGTATTAATACTTTCGATCTTATAATCGCCGCCAAGCAGGTTCTTTAACGCCTCTTCGTTGGTGAATTTAGCAAAAAGTTCCTTTGCTGCAATCTCGGCATTTTTCTTCTCGTATTTATCGTTATCATTATTGATTTTTTTCATTTCAACAACAATTTTCGATAAATCAATAGTTGTCGTAAATGTAGTTTTCTGGCTTACGGTCACATCTGCAGTCGCTGTTGCGCTCATGGACGTCTCGACATCTTTATCTCCGTCTTTCAATGCTGCTTTTTTATCGGCCAGATCCTTTTCTGCTGCCTCGACACTGTCATATGTCTTACCAGAAGATAAGTCAGCTTCCGTGTATGTGATCTTGGAAACATTTTGTTTTACCGTTTTGACCAATTTGCCATTTTCATCCACTGAATAGGTGGTCTTTTTCTCACCGGAAGTTTCATATTGTTCGCTGTTGTACTCATTGTTATTGTTCACCTCAACGTCCGTAGAAGCCGAGTCGACCACATAGAACTTTCCACCTATATTTACGATTGTGTATACCACTCCATTATTCTCATAAACTGCGGTATCCTGATCATTCTGAAGCTTATCTGCCGGGAAGTTCTCTGCATTGATATTGAATGCAAGGCTTCCGTCTGTGCCCTTCACATCATAGGAAACCACTTCTTCTGCCTTCTCGAAAATAACAAGATCATCGCGGGTATCGTTGAGCTTGTAGTTCAGATATACGGTGTGTGGGGCACCTGCCACATCTTTGTATGTCACCTCACAATAGTTTTTGTTATCATTCCGATTCCAGGTCCACTTGCAGTCAACAAGTTCTCCCTTGGCAAGTTCCGGAATGTAGTAATTCTTAAGGATCACTTTGAACAGCTCATCTTCTTTTCTCCAGTTTGTGGAGGTATCCCCTGCACGTTCTTTTTCCAGAGCGATGATCTCAAGTGCTGCTTTCTGTGCATCGGTAAGCTCCGGAATTGCTGTTTTTGCTTCCTCTGCTGCCTCCTGAAGAGCCTTCGCTTTCTCCTGAACTGCTGCAAGATTTGCTGCGGCTGCCGCTGCCTCGGTACTTGCTTCGGCAACTGCTGTATCATAAGCTGCCTGTGCCGCCTTAAGCTCGTCTAACGCTGTATTGTATTCGGCTACTTTGCTGTCATAAGCTGCTTTGGCAGTCTCATACGCTTTCTGTGCATCGCCTACAATACCAGCTGCCTGATCGTAAGCATTCTTCGCATCCTCAATGTCTGTTGCAGAATCAATTCCGGCTTGTGCTTTATCAAATGCGTCTTGTGCTTCCTGCTGCTCTTTCTTTGCATCATCCGCAATTGTATTTGCCTCATCTGCTTTTTTATCTGCCTTATCAAGAGCTGCGTCGGTATCTGCTGCGGCATCTGACGCATCTTTTATGCGATCCATTGTTTTGTCAACTATTTCTTCTGCCACATTCACATCTGTACCGCCTTCGAATGTTCCGTTTGCGGTAGCATCCAATACGCCTGCTGCATCTTTTGTTGTCTGGTCTGCGCCACTGTCATCCGCAATTGTTGTATCAACTGCTGCATTTACCGCATCCTTTGCTGCTTCTGTTGTTTTGCTCGTTTCTTCAGCGGCTTTCTGAACTTCTCCCACCTGTTCTGCTGCAGATTTCTGTGTTGTTACAGTTGTTGTACTCTCTTCCGGTGTTGTTTCACTGCTATTCTGTCCATCTGCATCCTCAGCAAATGCTGCAATCGGAGTAGATAATGCCATCATTGCTGCCAGTCCGACCGATAATGATCTGATCACGTTTTTGCTGGCTTTTTTGGTTAATTTTACGCCTGTAGCGTTTTCCATCATTTCCTTTTTCATCTGTGTAAACCTCTTCCTTCCATTTTAATGTTTATCTCGCTGCACTTTTGCCAAGGCTGCAAAAAAACATATTTATCCTTTTTGTTATACTAACTATAACATTCAGGGCGTTACATAAAGTGTTATAAAAAGAACTAATTTTTGAAAAATCAGAGGTTTTATAGTAGTTCTTCTAATAAACGACGCAGCATTTATAATTTAGCAACGCTGCTCGGTCTCTTTTGTGTAAGTTGCAAGATATTCCTGGGCTTGCTGCGGAGTTATTGCAAGTTTTTTCTGTAAACGTTCTAAAATGGTTTTCTCTGAAAGACCAAATTCATATCCTGCCGCAATGATTTCTTCCGCTCTTCCTTCCGCTCTTCCTGCCTGTTCTCCCTCTTTCCATGTCTCTTCAAATACGGTAAACATTTCATTTTCTCCTTTCCGCTCCAATAATTGATAATCCAGTTTACTGTTCATTACACTTGTCACTGTCCTGATCACAGTTGTATCGACATGATTCTTTTTAACATAATGAATCGCCTGCTCTTTTCTTTTTCCAGGTGTCTCCCTTTTATTGATCAACATTCCCACTAAATTGAACAAGTCTCTGTTGTTGACATTATGTAACTTTAAATTATTATTTCCAGCCTCGATCAATATCATTTTATAATCATTTACATAACGACTGAATTGCTTGGGAATATCTAACATCCCATGTAATGATACTGCGCCATCCCACGGTCGTTCACCATAATAAATAACAGCCGTGATCACTGGTATAAATTTGTCTGTTTTTCTCATTTTAGACAAAAATTCATCCGAAGATAATCCCTTGCCATTCTTATACTTTACTGCATTATTATCATACTGCTTTTTGTATGCTCCATAGTCATAACCCATTATTCTCATAGGCATTGCGTAATGAATATGTTCCTGACTCTCCATCCCAAGCATCACAAAATTGATCCCATATCTGGTAGATTTCTTGCAAATTGCAATATTATCCCGTGAAGCTTTCAGTGTTTCTGCATAATTTTTATGCTCCAATATAGAAGATTCATCTGTATCTAAATCTTCTAATTCTTCCGGTCTGATAACCGTTTTTCCATCAAACAGAACCGCATTAAAAAAATCTGAAAACCGTTCCTTGTTTTCCCAATACTTTTTTAATACTACATCTGGTTTGTTATTTCTTTTTTCTTCTAACAATAATATTCTCCTTCTATTATACTATGTACTGCATTTTTCTTTCAATAATAAACTCATGTTCACTTACCATTTGCTATATAGTTGTGGATATTGGGAATCCATGCCGATCCAGCATATATGATTTCACTCATTTGATAAAAAAAGATTTTTGCTTTACGCATTTTTAGAGTAACGGATTGCTTATATTCTGTCAAGGGATTTAAAAAAATTAAGCCAGAGGAATTTTCATGTTTTTCCTCTGGCCGGGAGTTTGACAGTTGAATATCAAGAAAAGTACTTGCAGGTCTTATAAAACCT
>JAUUNJ010000268.1 GCA_030844625.1 Roseburia sp.
TCCGAAAGAACTCCCGACTATTGCATTCGGTCATTTATAATACATACCTTGTGCTCATTCACACGCTCTCACTCTTCACTATTTTTTTCACTGTCAATCACTTTAATTTTCTTCCACTTACCCATCTTATATCTTATAAGACTAAACATTCCGTTTAAAAACCAGGTAAGTCCTGTAGCATAAAACACCCCGTATCTTCCCATAAACGGAATAAGCGTAAGGGGATAAGCAAATCCTACTCTTCCAATACACTCCACAATTCCGGTAAACAGAGAAAACATGGCATCTCCTGCACCATTTAACACATTTCTCGTAGTATAAATCAACCCTAAAAACACATAAAAACAGCAGGTAATTCTAAGGCCGTCCACTGCAATATCCCTAACCACATCATTTTTACCAAATATAGAAACAATCAGCGGCGTAAAACTCCAGAAAATCACAATTATAATCACTGCAAAAATCGAACTCATCAATGTTGCAGAATTAAATCCTTTTACTACACGCTTTTTGTTTCCTGCTCCAATATTTTGTCCTGTGTATGTAGAAAGCGCTGCTCCCAATGACATAAACGGCTGCTGAACTAAACTTTCAATTCTGGATACAACCGTAAAAGAGGTTGTAAATTCAGCACCGTATCCATTAACAATTTTCTGTAACACTACCAGCGAAAATGCAATCAGAGCATTCTGCAACGCAACCGGAATACCAAGTCTGCAGCATTTCTTTACAATGGCTGACTGTAATTTGATATTTGACAATTTCAATCTAAAATAAGTATTACTTTTGTAAGCATAAAGAATACATGTGATTGCTGAAATAAACTGGGAAAATGCGGTTGCCACTCCGGCACCGACCACGCCCCAGCCAAATCCCAGTACAAAAACAAAATCCAGAATTACATTAATTATGCTTGCGATAATAAGAAAAAATAGTGGTGTTTTTGAATCGCCCAATGCCCTTAAAATACTCGAAACACCGTTATACAATCCCATGCACAAAAGACCAATGGAGGTTACCTTAAGATAATTTACTGCATCCTCCAAAATTACCACTGAAGTATCCAGCAATATTAAAATCGGTCTTGCCAGAAAAAATCCTACGCAAGCCATCATTGCCGCACAGATCATAATAATCCATATTGCATTTCCGATAGCATCTTTTACTTTGTCGTTTTCTCCTGCGCCAAAATACTGGGACACAATAATTCCTATTCCTACGGACAGTCCACCTACTAAAGAAAAGAAAAAGAACTGTAAGGAGTTGGTTGTCCCAATAGCTCCCAGTGCATTTGCACTGACAAAATTTCCAACAATAATAGAATCTGCCATATTATAAAGCTGCTGAAAAATATTTCCTACCAAAAGTGGTACCGCAAACTGCAACAACAGCTTATACGGGGTTCCAGTTGTCATATCTTTAATATGTTTATCTTGCTTATCCATTTTTAAACCTCTGCAAATATATCATCTACAATGTTAAATTCAGTATCATTAAATAACAAAAAAACCAATAATTCCACTGATAATCCCTATCATTGCTCCGGCAATCACATCTTTTGGGAAATGCACTCCGGCAACCACTCTTCCAAAACACATAATGAGAGAACATATAAAAACAGGAATACTGAAATAGGGCTGTATATATAAGAATGCCATTCCAATAACAAAGCCGGAAAACACATGTCTGCTGGGCATAGACTCCCCTGTCTTATTTTTCTTAACCACAGGTTGAAAATCATATATGGTATAGGGTCTTTTCTCATTATAAAAATGTCGGAACACACTGACCAATCCAAAAGAAATCCCGGTAACCAAAACAACTCTCACAATTCTTTCATCCTTTTCCACCAGAAGAATTGCCAGCAACATAAGAAAGGCTACATAGATAATTCTTGTAACCAAAACATTACCATATTTGACAATCTCTTCCCCGTGCCGGAATTTTCTCACAAACTCCGAAACTTTCACATATGTCTCCTGCCTCATTACTGTTTTCTCGCTATCCTGTATTCATCGCCATAGGAGAAATATGGACAACTTGCATTCTTAAACTGCATTAATCTTGCCAGATCATCTTCATCCATACTTACCACGCAGGCATATTCTTCATATTCCTCATCATAAACATAGTTGCTGCAAAACTCACAACTGTACTGTCCACTCATCCCAAGCACCTCAACTATTAATCATCACTAAAACTTCTTATCCTGTTTGCCCTGCACACTTCACTATTTATAGCACTCTGCCAGTTTTTTGAATGCAGGCAATGCGTCCTCAATCTGTTTGGTCTGTACACAATAGGACACTCTCACATATCCCGGTGTCCCAAAACTGTCTGCCGGCACTAAAAGAAGTTCAAATTCCTTAGCCTTTTCGCAGAATTCATGAGCATCCTCGCACATTGCCTTTACAAAAAGATAAAAAGCACCATCCGGATATACACACTCATATCCCATCTCTGTAAGACTGTTATATAATAGATCTCTGTTTGTCTTATAGATTGAAATATCCGCCGTTTCATCAATACATTTTTCAATTACTCTCTGATACATACTTGATGCACAGACATATCCCAGCGCTCTTCCTGCTCCGCAGATTGCTGCATAAGCATCACCTGCATTGTCCATATCCGGTGAAACTGCAATATATCCGATACGCTCTCCCGGAAGAGACAAGGCTTTACTGTAAGAATAACATACAAAAGTATTGTCATAATACTTCATTATGTATGGAACTTCCGTATCATCATATACCAGTTCTCTATATGGTTCATCTGTAATGACAAATATACTATGACCATATTCTTTTTCCTTCTTTTTTAACAGGCTGCACATCTTTTCAATAGTCTCTACCGTATAAACAACACCGGAGGGATTATTTGGTGAATTAATAATGACAGCCTTTGTTTTATCTGTAATTGCTGCTTCAAACTTATCCATATCAATCTGGAATGTTTTGTCTTCTGATTCCACAGCCACTAATTTAGCACCTGTTCTCTCAAGAAATACACCGTATTCAGGAAAGTACGGTGTAAACACAATACACTCTTCTTCCGGCAGCATAATTGCATTTAATGTAATTGTCAATGAGGATGCTGCCCCGCAGGTCATATAGATATGATTTGGTGTTAATTTGATACCAAATCTATTATTTACATAATCTGAAATTGTCTTTCTTACCTGTAAATCACCCTGGGCTGATGTGTAGCCATGAAGTGCTACCGAATCAAAGTTATCCACCAAATCTTTAATTGCATCATCCACGCTTTTTGGTGCCGGCACACTAGGATTTCCTATACTAAAATCAAATACTTTGTCTGCACCGATTTCTGCCTTACGCTTATTTCCATATTCAAAGATTTCTCTAATCTCTGAAGGTGCCTTTCCCAATTTTAATAATGATTCTGAATACATAATATTTCTCCTCCTGTATGTGAATTTTTACTGGCGAACTTTCTCCGCAGCCTGTTCAAAATATCTGTGTCTGATAACACAGAATTTCATTCTCTGTTATTCATAATTAGCTCTTCATTCTGATTTTATATTCTCTTTCACTTTCTCTTTTCATATCACGTTTCGCAATATCCTGACGCTTATCGTAAAGTTTTTTACCGCGCGCCAGTCCAATCTCAACCTTCACAAGACTTCCCTTAAAATAAACCTGCAATGGAACCAGAGTCAATCCCTTTTCATTTAATTTACCAATCAGTTTGTTTATCTCGTACTTATGGAGCATCAATTTTTTCGGTCTTAATGGGTCCTTATTAAAAATATTTCCCTTCTCATATGGATTAATATGCATACCATATATGGTGACCTCACCGTTATCCACTCTCACAAAGGATTCTTTGATGCTGCAATGCCCTTGTCTTAAAGACTTTACTTCTGTGCCATGCAGCACAATTCCCGCCTCATAAGTATCTTCAATAAAATAATCATGTCTTGCCTTTTTGTTTGTTGCTATTATTTTTACTGAACCTTTTGCCATGGCTCCTCCTTTATTTATTTTACAATACTAAAGTCAATGGTTCTTGCCACTTTATCAGCAGCCTCCACTCTTATCTTTACCGGCTGCCCCAGCTTGTATGTTTTTTTCGTATGCTCTCCTGTCATCGAATACGTACTCTCATCATAAATATAATGATCATCAAACATATTAGATACATGAACAAGTCCCTCTACCGTGTTGGGCAGTTCCACATAAATACCAAAATTTGTAACACCTGATATGACACCTACAAACTCTTCTCCTATCAGCCCTCTCATATATTCTGCTTTCTTAAGTTTTTCCGTATCACGCTCTGCGTCATCCGCTCTTCTTTCAGTCATGCTGCAGTTCTTGGTAACCTCCGGCAGAATCGCCTTAAAATGTTCTGCATGTCTGTCTGACATCTGACCGTGAAGACAC
>JAUUNJ010000269.1 GCA_030844625.1 Roseburia sp.
TAATCAAAGTGAAGTGGAATATCAGCTTGCGTGGGCACGTACATATTTGAAAAACTATGGCATAATTGTAAACAGTGCAAGAAGCGTGTGGTCAATAACTTCAGAATATGCATCTGAACTGACTGTTAGTGCAAAAGAAATAGTTGCATTTACAGTGCAGAAAAATGCAAAAAAAAGAGAAATGGCAAAGAGTAATGATAAGCCGGATGGTAAAACGGATAAGCCGGAAGATGATATTGATTCGAATGATGATGTGGAATTTCCAGATGAGGTTAAGCCGTGGAGACAGCAGTTGGCAAATGTATTACAGAATATGGATCCGTATGGATTTGAACGATTATCACAACGATTATTACGTGAGTGTGGATTCACACAAGTATCTGTTACAAAAAAATCAGGAGATGGAGGCATTGACGGAACTGGAAAGTTGAAGATTAATGGAATTGTAAGTTTTAATGTTGCTTTTCAGTGCAAAAGATACAAAGGGCTTGTATCGTCTGGCGATATAAGGGACTTCAGAGGTTCACTGACAACGGATATTGAAAAGGGAATATTTATTACAACGGGTTCTTTTTCAAAAGCGGCAAAAGATGAAGCTACTACACCAGGAAAAAAGCAAATTGATTTAATTGATGGCGAGGAATTCATTAGTAAATTAGCGGAGTATTCAATTGGTGTAAAAGAAGTCAAAACATACGAAATAGATGAGGACTTTTTTTCTAAGATTTAAGGAGTGGTTTTATGGCAGATGTTTTAACAAAAGAACAACGACATAAAAACATGAAAAATATACGGGGAACAGATACTAAAATCGAAATTATACTTAGAAAAGCTTTGTAGGCAAAAGGATATAGGTATAGGAAAAATTATAGTGAGTTACCGGGTAAGCCAGATATTGTTCTGACAAAATATAAGATAGCCATTTTCTGTGATGGAGAATTCTTTCACGGAAAGGATTGGGAAGTATTAAAACCCAGGTTGGAGAAGAGTAATAACAGTGAGTTTTGGATAAGTAAGATATCCCGCAACAGAGAGAGGGATGATGAGGTAAATAAAAGATTGCTATTTGAAGGGTGGACTGTTATTCGGTTTTGGGGTGATGATATTAAGAAGCACACGGATGAGTGTGTGAAGGTTATTGAAGAGGCAATTTTTGATACAGTTATACAGGAAAATGATATGGTATGAATTAGCTATTATATTAAGGAAATACTAACAGGAGGATTTAAGATGGCGAGAAAAGAGGTTGGCTTTGTTGTGACTGATGATTATAAAACTTGGATAGAAGAAGTAAAGAATAAGATTAGAAATAGTCAGATTAAGGCTTCTGTTAGAATTAATTATGAGATGCTCGATTTATATTGGAATCTTGGTGTTGCGATATGTGAAAAGCAGAATCAAGCTAAATGGGGAGATGCATTTCTCAAAGTAATGAGTAATGATTTGCAAAAAGCCTTTCCTGGAGTGTCTGGTTTTTCGGTAGAAAATCTAAAACATATTCGTTATTGGTATAATTTTTATACGAATAATGAAAAATGGTTACAAGGTGTAACCCAAATTGAAAGTATGGTAAAAAGCATTCCGTGGGGACATAATCAACGAATTATGTATAAGTGCAAAGATATTGATGAAGCATTATTTTATATACAAAAAACTATGGATAATAACTGGAGTAGAAATGTATTGGTTCACCAGATCGAAAGTGATTTATATGCAAGACAGGGGAAAGCAATTAATAATTTCCAAGTCAAGCTTCCAGAACCACAGTCTGATTTGGCAGAGCAGACATTAAAGGATCCATACAATTTTGATTTTTTAGCATTGAGAGAAGAATACAATGAAAGAGAACTGGAAGATGCATTGGTGGAGCAGATAACACAATTTTTATTGGAACTGGGAACAGGTTTTTCTTTTATTGGTAAGCAGGTAGAAATAAAAGTTGGAGAAAGTAACTTTTATATTGATCTATTATTTTATCATGTAAAACTACATTGTTATGTTGTGGTTGAATTGAAAACAGAAAAATTTAAACCAGAATTTGCGGGTCAACTAAATTTCTATGTTACTGCAGTGAATAAGAATATGAAGGATGAGCAGGATAATCAGACAATTGGAATCCTGATTTGTAAGGATAAAGATGACGTGGTTGCTGAGTATTCATTGGAAAATATTTCACAACCTATAGGAATAGCCCAGTATGAGTTGACAAAAGTATTGAGCAAAGAATTTGAGAGCAGTTTGCCGACTATAGAGGAGATTGAAGAAGAATTGTCAGAATAAAAAGGTTACAAGCTGTAACCCAAATTGGAAAAGGAGAAGAATACTATGAATATAGAAGAAATTTTGCATGCAAATTTAACAGATGAGCAATATTCGGCTGTGATTGATGATTCCAGAAATATATTGTGTTTGGCTTGCGCAGGATCTGGAAAATCAAGGACTCTGGCATATAAAATAGCCTATTTAATATCGAGAGGTGAAGCACCAGAGAGTATTATTGCATTTACATTTACAGAAAAAGCAGCAGAATCTATCAAGCGTAGGGTGGCGGAGGCATTACATAAATTTGGATTATCTGAAAATATAGTGGGTGCTATGTTTATTGGTACTTTAGATGCATTTTGTCAGAAACTTTTGGGAGATATTAATGCGAAATACCGCCAGTTTGATATCTTGGATCAGAACAGACTGGTATTATATGTCATGTCGAGATTTAGAAAATTGGGATTGCAGAATGGGCAAGGATATTTTAAACGTATCAAAGATTTTACTGATGCGTGGCAGACCATGCATAATGAAAATATAGCATTAAAAGATATTGAACAGTATGATGAGGAATTGTTTTGTCGATTATCATGTCTTTCGGAATTGTTGAGTAATGATGGATACATGGATTTTTCTTTTGCAATATATCTTGCAGTTCAAGAATTGAAAAAGATAGATAAAAAAGAGGGTTCCTATATTGAAAAATTTAAATATCTTTTCGTTGATGAATACCAGGATATCAATCCTATACAAGAAGAATTTATAAAAACATTATCTGGTTTTTTGGATATGTTATTCGTTGTGGGTGATGACGATCAGGCTATTTATGGTTGGCGTGGTGCTAATGTACAGAATATTTTAACATTTGAGGATAGATATGAAGATGTTAAAGTTCATAAATTGTTGGTGAATTTTAGAAGTACAAAAGCAATAATTGAAACAGCAAATAGTTTTGTTCAAAAAACAATTCCGTTTGAAAGATTGCCAAAAGAGATACGTTATCACAAGAATGGTAATATTCAAGATTTGCGGAATTTATGGTTCCAGACCAGAGAGGATGAAGCTGAATGGGTTGCACAGCGAATTAAATCACTAATAGGAACGACTTATATTGAATATAATCCGGATGGAACAGAGAAAAATAGAAGAGGTCTCACATACAGTGATTTTGCTGTTCTAATCAGAGGCATTCGTTCTCAGAAAGGAGAGAATAAGGATGTTCAATTTGTCAATGCAATGAGAGAATTGAATATACCTGTAAAAACATCTGGGGAAGGTGGTATTTTTGATCGTCCGTATGCTCAATGTATATTGTCCATAATGGAATTATTGCGAAATGGAACCGGGGTAAACCGAATTGACGCAGAAAAGTGTTTTAATGAACTGGTTTTACCTATTTTTCCAGAGGCTGACAAAAATAAATATTTTAAGGTTTTACAGGAATGGTATTCAAATATATATGCACCAACAACTTCGGCAAGAAGAAAAGTTTATCCACAGAATTTTTTGCATCAGTTGGCAGATGCACTTAATTTAAGAACCGTGAATGATGAGACAGCATTAAGAGATTTGGGATTATTTAGTGATATAATCAAAGATGTAGAACAGACGTATGTCAGTATAGACTCCGAATGGAGATACAGAGAAATGCTTAATTTTTTGGAAAATATAGCACAGAATTATGAATTGGATTCTGTAGACTATATTTCAAAGGTTGATGCAGTTAATGTGTCTACCATACATAAGGTTAAGGGACTTGAATATCCAGTGGTATTCGTAGTGGATTTGGTAAATCAGCGATTCCCAGGAAAAAGGGGACAGTATAATGGAATTTTGCCAGAGGAACTCATGACAAATGCGATAGATAGAGGGGCTTATGGAAATAGAGCAGAAGACGAAGCAAGATTATTTTATACAGCAATTACCAGAGCCGAGCGCCTATTATATTTAACAGGAAGTGAAATACATCCAGGATTAAAAACCAAGAAAAAACACTCTGTTTTTACAGCGGACTTAAAGCACTCAGACATGAGATATGATACGTCATTAGATATATTGGCAGACAAAATTGAACCGGTACCAAGATTTGATGATAATGAGTTACCTACAGATTTTTCTTCAGTAAAATCATATTTAACA
>JAUUNJ010000270.1 GCA_030844625.1 Roseburia sp.
TTGATAATTGCCCTGAAAAATCTTTCCTTGCATCCCGGATTTTCTGCATTAAGCTGACGAATCAACTGTTTCACATATTCCCGTTTGGTGTGACCGTCAACAGGACACTGGCTTTTGGCTACAGGCAGTTCATATTTGTTGGTAAAACCAATCACATCCATTTCAGGAGCATACATCAGTGGTCTTATAACTGTTAAATCCATTCGATCCAAATATGTGACAGGCGCAAAGCAGTGGAAACGTCCCTCATATAATAAAGACAAAAACATTGTTTCTATCAAGTCATCTTTGTGATGAGCATATGCAATTTTATTGCAGCCTAATTCTTTTGCGTATTCGTTTAAAGAACCTTTCCGCATTTTTGCACAGAGAGAGCAGGGATTGGTTTCTTTTCTGTCATTAAAAATAATATCTGCAATTTCTGTTTTAATTACATGATATTCCACATCCATATTGTCACAGTATTCTTTTATTTTATCAAAGTCCTGGATGGCAAATCCAAGATCCACCGTCAGAGCTACGATGTCAAATTTCTTTGGATAAAATTTTCTTAAACCGTTTAATGCGTATAATAATGTTAGGCTGTCTTTACCACCGGAAATACCAACGGCAATTTTATCATTAGTCTCAATCATGTCATAATCTTCCACAGCCTTGCGGACATAGCTGAATAATTTTTGTGCTTTCATTATCAATCTCCATATTTTCTAATGTATAGTAAGAATTCGTAAAAACAAATTATTTTACGAATAGTTTAAAACGAAGAATGCTTTTGGTCAATTATTTTATTAAAAAACGGCTTAAAATTTTATTGTAACCTTTGATTCTTAAATGCTACATTATAGGTAGGATGAATTATGAAAGGAGACACTATGGAGGATTCAAGAATAATTGAATTATTTTGGCAGCGTGACCAGCGGGCAATAGAGGAGTTAGAAAACAAGTATGGAAGATTGTGTACTGAAGTTGCAAGGAATATTGTCGGCAATTTGCGGGATGCAGAAGAAATTGTGAATGAACTTTATTTGAGTGTTTGGAAATCTATACCACCAGAAAAACCTCAATTTTTCAGAGCATATATTTGCAAAATTGTCAAAAATATAGCTATAATGCGTATTCGACACAATAAAGCACAAAAACGTGGCAAAGATAATGTGGTTTCAATAAATGAATTGGAAGATATTTTGACTAAGGGAAATGTCACAGAACAACTTGTGGATGGGAATCTTTTAGCCAAATATATAAGCGATTATTTGCGTTCTATCAAGAAATATCAAAGAGATATGTTTATTGGAAGGTATTGGTATAATTATTCAATAAAAGAATTGGCTAAAATGTTCAATGTCAGTGAAGGAAGTATTAAAACTTCACTTCATAGAAGTAGAGCCGGTTTAAAAAAATATCTTGAAGGGAAAGGAGTAGAACTATGACAAGAGAAGAGTTGTATAGAGGAATAGAAAACATAGATGAAGACTTAATAAATGATGTTGATTTTTCCGCAAAGAAAAGAAGAAGTATCAAATGGTTTTTTGTAACAGCGGCATGTTTATGCATAATTATAGGTGTTGTTGCCATAACGAATGTTAATATTAACACTGAAGTGAATGCTACGGTAAGCTGGGAAGTTATAGAACAAGGAGAATTTTATCAGATTAGCACAATTAGACGGGTTTTTCAAAGTGGTCTAAGCAAATCTGAAAGTATTCAATATAATTATGTTGTTTATAACGGGAAATTTGTTTTGGCTTCCGGAGTTAGTATGAAAAAGCCAGAAGTCCATCAACTTAATAAAAATGTTATTTGTATTGAACATAGTGATTATTCACAAGAATATATGACATATTGCAGGCTGAATACTGATGATAAGGATGAAGTACCGGCTATTACAATTATGCGTGATGATTTTTTGTTTGAATTTGAGGGGAAAGTGGTTTATATATCTTATTATGACGAAGAACGGGAAGATCCAAATGTATTTATTGACCGTATGAATAATACGTATGCTGAATATTTGGAACTCGGTCAGGGAACTACAGATGTTAGTGCAACACTAAATGATGCACAGGATAAAATAACTGTGAAATATACAAACGCTGATGGGCAGGAACAAACGGAGCAAATAAAAATAAAAGATACAAAAAATAATAAAGAAAAGATAGTGAAAAACAAAACAGAAATAAAATGTCTGTGGGAGGAAAAGCTAATCGAAAAAACAAATTATACCTACACATACAAAATTGATTACACGATCAATAGAGAAA
Organism: Roseburia sp.; assembly: GCA_030844625.1. Classification (GTDB taxonomy): domain Bacteria; phylum Bacillota; class Clostridia; order Lachnospirales; family Lachnospiraceae; genus Eubacterium_G. The sequence continues at coordinate 2,262 of JAUUNJ010000270.1, forward strand.
AAGAATCGGTAATCAATGATGAAGAAGATGATTTATATCAATGCTTTATTGTTGCAAACAATAAAATAATTGATGAAGGATGTTATATAGAAGCAGCACCTCAATTTATGTTGGTAGAAGATGATATACTGGCTATGAAGTTTGGTTGTGATATATTAAATAACTACAATGAGTGCAGATTCTATAAATTGTCTACGGGAGCCATATCTAAAGCGTATTTAGAACCATTGTTTACAGTTAACGGAAAAGTAGCAGAACCAACTTATGATGAAGAAAGACCGGATTACCTGACATTTTATGATATATTTACCGGCAAGAAAGTAGATCTGTCTGGATATCAATTGTTAGATGCTACGGTTACAAAAGAAGGAACTGTGGATATAAAATATAAAACAGCAGAAAATGAAGCCAAATCAGAACAATTAAAATTATTATATCCGCCACATAAAGGCGGATTGAAGGAAAGCAATATTGATAATATTGCAAAAATGTATGAAATAGAAAATGAGAATTATTGCTATTATCTGTTTTTTATCTATAATAAAGATGGTACTGAAATAGTGTATTATGACTATAATATGTTTTATGCGGAAATAACAAAGATATCAGATGATATTCTTAAAATATCAACTTCTTGGGGACAGGCAACAGAATGTTTACGTTATTATAATATAGAAACAAATACTCTTTCCAAACAGTACACAGATGTAATGGCTGAATCCAATGAAATGATAGTCTATCTTACATTTGAAGATGAAGATGTATGTGTTAATATTTCGGATTTATATGGTACTTATAATAAGAAATATGTGTTAGATAAAAAATATACACAAGGCAATAAATATTTTTACCAAGATATGACTTTAGAAAATGATAAGTTGATCATCAAAATGACCTATTTAGCAGATGGTGATGGCGAAGACGAAATTCTAGAATATCCTATAAAATAAGTATTAATAAATAAACGGATAGGACTATTAAAAAAGAGTCTTATCCGTTTTATTTATATAATAAGAAAGTCTTTGTTCTAATTATAGAGCAATACAACTATTCGCAAAAGACAAGTTTAACGAAGAACAATACCCGCAAATAGGGGATAAAACACCGTTTATTCCATTACATCCAATAAATGCTGCATATATTCAGGTATTGGTGCTTCAAATTCTACATAGTTCTTTGTTGTTGGGTGTGTAAATCCAATTGTTTTTGCATGAAGACATTGTCCCTGAAGTTTGTATGGGGATTTGTTGTGATTATATATTTCATCACCCAGTAACGGATGATTGATACTTGCCATGTGAACTCTGATCTGATGGGTACGTCCGGTTTCCAATTGGAATTCTGCATAGGTATATTTTCTGAATCTTTTTAAAACTTTATAATGAGTAATTGCGTCTTTTCCATTTTTATAATTAACAGCCATTTCCTTACGGTTTATTGGATGTCTGCCAATTGGAGCCTGGATAATTCCACAATCATCTTTTAATACCCCTTGAACAATTCCTACATATTTACGTGTTATGGAATGTACTTTAAGCTGTTCAGCAATAAAATTATGACTAAAATCGTTTTTACAAATAATCAAGGCACCTGTTGTGTCTTTATCGATTCTATGAACAATTCCAGGGCGCAGAACGCCATTTATATTGGATAAATTATCTTTACAATGATACATTACTGCGTTTACTAACGTACCGGAATAATGCCCCGGTGCCGGATGAACAACCATATCCTTAGGTTTATTAACGATAAGAAAATCATCATCTTCGTATATAATATTTATTGGAAGGTCTTCCGGAAGAATATTGGCATCTACTGGCTGGGGAATGTCTATCTCAATCCGATCATTTGGCTGAACCTTATAATTTGCCTTGCAAAGACTGTTATTAACCTGTATATTCCCATCTTTTAATAATTTCTGAATATATGTTCTTGACGTGTCACTGAGTAATTGGCTCAAATATTTATCTATTCTGATATCTTGTGATTCTTCATCCACAATAAAAATATTCATCATTTCTTTTCCCTGTCCTGCATTTCTAATGTTAATTCATCTGCTGGCCTGAACCGATATATAAATATTATGAGTTACTGTTTTTTCTCTTAAAAGAGAATATTCTGTTAAAATCTTTTT
>JAUUNJ010000271.1 GCA_030844625.1 Roseburia sp.
TGATCTGACATTGGGACAATTTACAATTTTATTCAGTATATTGTTGATTATATTTCAAATCATACTTTTGGGTAAAAAATTTAAAATTTCAAGTTTACTGCAGATTCCGGCATCATTTTTATTTGGATATTTCATTGATTTGACAATGATGTTCCTTTGGTGGCTGAATCCCTCCAATTATGTTGCTAAAATAGGATCACTTTTAATTGGCTGCTGTATATTGGCGCTGGGGGTATATTTCGAAGTGTTGGCAAATGTTGTCATGCTTCCGGGAGAGTCATTTATTAATGCAATATCAATTCGTTTCAATACCAATTTTGGAAACACTAAGGTCTGTTGTGACACATCTATGGCAGTAATTGCAATTTTGATATCGATTGTATTATTTCATAGCATCGAGGGTGTGAGGGAAGGTACGGTTATATCAGCGGCAATTGGTGGATTTATTGTGAAGTTTTATGGGAAGATATTTGGAAAGTTAGAGAAGAAAGTGCTGATGACTGAAACAAACTGATGAGCTGTGTAAAGACAGGCTATAGATTTCTTTTAGGAAAAAATCTGCTTTCAGTAATATGATACAAAAATTTTACAAACCTTTATTATAAAATGATATAATAAGTAATACACAAAATGCGTAAGGGGAAAAAATGAAAGAGACACTTCAGGATGGAATAAGCAGAAATTCACGTATAGAGCAAAGAGATAGAAATCAAATAAATAATATAGATGTTACGGAAAGAATACACAGGCAGGAGCATGGCAGGAGACGAAAGGCAGCCATTCGCAGACAAAAAATGCGTAGAAGAAATATTTCTATTGCTATTGTAGCCGTTATAATGATTTTAATTTTTTGTATTATTAAAATAGGCAGTTGTGGAAGAAACAGTAACCAGAAAAACAATAATTTCACAACCACAGAAGAAAAGACTGCAAATGCGGAAAAGGAAACAACAACACAAGAGGCGGAGACTGTTACATATAAGATTAAAAAACCGGAGAAAAGAGAGAAGTCTCAGGTTTATAAGATTTTAAAAAAATATGCAAAAAGGGACAGCAAGATGGCTCAGTTGTATGAGGACAGAAAAGCCTATTCGTCAGACCTTTTAAACAAAGTAATCAACAATCCGGAAATGATAGATTTTGTTTTGGAATACAATGAAGCAGAAAATATAGTAACAGGTGGTCTGACGAAAAAAGAAAAAAAAGAGGAATTTCCTTTATTCATACAGTGGGATTCCAGATGGGCATATGCATCTTACGGAGACAGTAATATAGGTCTGGCAGGTTGTGGACCTACATGTCTGTCCATGGTGATTTTTACGCTGACCCGCAATGAAGAGGTGACTCCGGATGCGATAGCAAAATACAGTGAAGAAAATGGATTTTATGTAGACGGTATTGGCACATCATGGTCGCTTATGACATCCGCTGCAGAGGAATATGGGGTGGCATCCTATGAAATTTCTGCATCGGAAGAAGGAATGAAACGTGAACTTGATTCGGGACACATGATCATATGTTCCGTTGGACCGGGAGACTTTACAACAGAAGGTCATTTTATTGTAATATACGGATATAATGAAAACGGTTTTTTTGTAAATGATCCATATAGCAGAGGGAGAAGTGGCAAGAAATGGTCTTATGACACTTTAATAGGACAAATAAGAACAATGTGGGCGTACTATTATTAAAAAAAGTATAAAATATTAATGTATGCTTGTAATTTTGTGAAAAATAGTTTATTGTAACATATGTAAAACGTTTTTATAGAGAATGCTATAGATTTTTCTGTAGCATTCAATATTTTTATCTTTTAATGTAAGCGCTTACACAACTGTGCGTCAGACATTATTATGAACGGAGAACGGAAATTAGAATAAAAGGAGGAAAAGAAAATGTTAAAATTCGGAAAGAGATTGATTTCAGTATTTTTGTGTACTGCAGTGCTATTTACAAATGTAAATATTCAGGCAGCACAATCGGAACAACCTCAGGAACCATGGCTATTGTCAAAAAACAGACAGATATATGCCTCATCAGAAAATGGTTCGGGGGAATTACCCATTTACGGGAATGATGGAAAATTGAGTTCCAGATGGCAGGCTGCACAGGGAATAGCCAATCAGTGGATTACAATTGACTTAGGTGCGGATGCTGATCTTTCCCAAATTGTTATCAATTGGAATGGTTCAGGAGATTATGCCAAAGATTACGAGATATTAGTATCAGATGATGAAATAGAATGGACAAGTCTCTATCGTAATCGTAATGGTAATGGAGGTGAGCAGACCAAAAAATACAGAGCAGATGGTACAGTGGATTTTACATATTATAAAGAAACCATTAATGTAAAAGGAAATGGTCGTTATGTAAAACTTTACGCAAGAAAAAGTATCAGTTCTTATGGTGTATCCATCCGTGAACTTGAGGTATATGGAGTTGGTGGTATTAATGAACCGGAAAGGGATATTCCCAATCTGGCATTGAATAAACCGGCGACTGCCTCATCAGAGAGAGAGACGTGGAATACTTTACGTGAAGCCAAATATGCAGTAGACGGAGAGTACAATTATTTCTGGCAGTCATTAAGCAAAGAAGGAGACACAGAACTGAATAATGAGTGGCTACAGGTGGATTTGGAAAAAGAATATACTCTGGGAAAAATCGTAATGCAGTGGGGAGATAAATTTGGAAGAATGTTTGAAATCCAGACCTCTCTTGACGGTAAGACATGGACACCTGTTTACCGTGAAACCCAGGGTATTGGTGATGATATAGAATTTAATTTATATCAAAAAGCCCGTTATGTAAGATTTCAGGGTGTAGCCATGAGAGATGATGGTTACAGCATCCGTGAATTAATGGTATACGAATATCAGGAAGGGGATCCTAAGAAAAATCCGGAACTTCCTGAATATACAGAAAAAGAAGTGATTCAGGTAGGTAAGGGAAGTTATTTAATTGACCAGACTTTGCCACAGCCAAGAGAACCAAAGTATATTACATCGAATATAAAAGATGTAGTTCCTTCCAGTAAATGGTATACATCCGTTGTTTTTAAGAGATACAGCGACAGCATCATCAGTCTCCCATTAGTGTGTAATTACACATCTGCGGGTCTTGGAATGTATCACTCAAGCAAAGTGTATACAGGTACTGAGAGTGGTAGTATGGGTGCAGAGAGCAAGTTTAAAGATTTAATTGTAGGAACATCTTCCATTGTAAACACACCGGCTGCAAGACTGGATGGGTATGGTGACTGGTCGGCAACGGTAAGTTTTAGTGATGATGACACACCTAAAATGTTATCTACCATCGTAAAAGGCTCCCCTTTTGTTTACAACACATTTGCAGATCCAAATTCTGCACAGATAACAATTACAAATTTGGAAGAAATTTATGATGATGACGGGAATAAGATTCTTACGGAAGAAGGAGATAAAATTGTCACAGATCATATAGGATTGAAAATAAAAAATGAAAGCAAGAGCCCGGAAAGCGGAGACAATACGGAACAGCACCATTTTTATGGAGTGTTTGCACCTAAGAACACGACATTTATCAGGACACAGGGGAAAATTATCGTTCAGCTTGGAAACGGCGAGAATTATATGTCTGTAGGTGTTATGCATAAAGCATCAGAGTTAAGTTATATGCATGAATTTGCATACGCCTTTGTAACAAATACTGTTGCAACATATAAATATAATGACAAAACAGGAAAAATAAAAACAACCTTTCAAAATGAAATTGACTTAAAGAGAAAAAATGAAGGGTTTAGAAACGAAACATTAATGTGCCTTTTCCCACACCAGTGGAAAAACTATGATGGGGAATTGACAAATAAAACATTTGAATCTATCAGAGGGAAATTAAAAGTATTGGAGGGAAGCAGTTTCTCTTACGAACTTCAGTTTAATGGTCTGATTCCGGGATTTACAGAACCTGTTGAATCGGACAGTTATGACAGAGAAGCATTAGATTCATACATAAAAATATATGAAAATAGTATCAATAACTATTGGACAGCGGATCCATATTGGCAGGGAAAAGTATTACATACGCTTGCTTCTGTTTCAATAATATCTCAGGAACTTGGATATTATGATTTGAGAAACAGATGTGTGGTAACGTTGAAGAAGATACTTTCAAACTGGTTAACTTATTCCGGAGAAGATGATGCACCATTTAATATGTATTATCATACAAGCTGGGGTTCCATGAGTGGTGATGGCGGTGACCATGGTATGGCACGTAACTTATCTGACCATCATTTCCTTTGGGGATATTTTATTTATTCAGCAGCCGTAGTTGCATCTTATGATTCTGAATTTGTAGAAGATTATGGCGGAATGGTTGAAATGTTAATCCGTGACTGTA
>JAUUNJ010000272.1 GCA_030844625.1 Roseburia sp.
CTTTGTATTTAACATTTGAAATAATATTATCTGCTATCGTTGCAATGTTTACACCATAAGCCACAATGATATGAAAATCAATAGTTATTTCATTTTCTTCATTAATTTCAACATTAATGCCCTTTGTAGAACTGTCTCTTTTAAGTAATCTTACAAGACCATCCTTAACACTGACCATTGCCATTCCAACAATGCCAAAACATTCATATGCCGTCTCTCCTGCATACTTTGCAATTACTTCAGGGCTGATTAATACCTGACCTAAGTCAGTATTCATTTTACCTTTCATATTGTACCTCCTGAATTAACTTCCAATAAATAGGCTCAAAAAAGCGACCGACCTGGGGCCGCTTGTTCTTCTGCTGATTTTTCCTCTCAAAAAACAGCTTTTCACTCTGATAAGTTACATTATACAGTCTTTTCCATAAAATTGAAAGAGTATTTTATTTTTCTATTATTTTTATTCTCAAATTTAATATGTGCAAAATAATGCCATATTATATCAAAAAAACACTTGCAAAATTTTTTTACATCTGATAGAATGACCTTTGTGTCAGGTCAATTAATAGTTTGACCTAATCTATTAAAGGAGGTGCTATTATGGCTAAATGTGATATTTGCGGTAAGGGTGCTCATTTTGGAAACGCTGTGAGCCATTCTCATAGACGTTCTAATAAAATGTGGAAATCAAATGTTAAATCCGTTAAAGTTAAGACTGACGGCGGAGCAAAGAAAATGTACGTATGTACATCTTGTTTAAAATCTGGAAAAGTTGAAAGAGCATAGTTTTAGAGCACATATGCATGAAATAAAAAAATCGTCACGTTGTGACGATTTTTTTATTTTATTTGATACTTGGCTGTAAACAGACAATACGATATTACAATTATCCCAAAACCTTCTTTGCTATATCTGCACTCATCTTTGCGTCCTTTGCATAATAGTCGGCTCCGATTTTCATGGCATAATCTTCTGTAAGCACTGCTCCACCTACCATAATCTTACAGTCCACGTTATGTTCTCGCAGTAATTTTATTGTTTCCTCCATAGAACCTAAAGTAGTTGTCATAAGAGCTGACAATCCCACCAGATGTACATCATTCTCAATTGCCGATTCCACCACTTTCATACAATCCACATCCCGTCCTAAATCTATTACATCATAGCCATAGTTTTCAAGAATTACTTTGACAATATTCTTTCCAATATCATGAATATCGCCCTTTACAGTGGCAACAATTATTTTCCCTTTTAATTCAGACTGTTCACCACTGTCAGCAAGAAAGACCTTTATTTCTTCGAAACATTCCTTTGCCACGTCAGCCGCCAGAATAAGCTGTGGTAAAAAGATTGTCCCCTTTTCAAATTTGTCTCCAACCACATCAAGGGCAGGAATTAGTATTCCATTTATTATTTCCATTGCATCCATCTCTTTTAGTAACTCCGAAGTCAGTCTCTTTCCTTCGGCTTTTAACCCTGTTTCCATAGCCTTCAGAATAGCATCTGCCTTTTCAGAGCCCAGACTTACACTTTTTCCTGATGATGCCGGTGCTGATGCCTTCTGTACAGTGGTCACTTCCGGTTCTGCCTTATTGGAATAATCAATAAAATCCATTGCATTCTCATCAATCGCTGCAAGTACCTTATAAGTTTTGATTGCCCATACCATTGATGAAACGTTCGGATTCATAATTGGCAAATCAAGTCCTCTGTCAAGTGCCATTGTAAGGAATGTCTTATTAATCATTTCACGGTTCGGAAGACCAAAAGAAATATTGGATACGCCCAAAACTGTTCTGAGCCCAAGCTGATTTTTTACCATATTAACCGCTTTTAACGTTTCTTTCGCTGCTTTCTGTTCCGCTGAAACTGTGAGAACCAGACAATCAATAATAACATCCTCTTTCGGGATTCCATAGGACATGGCTTTGTTCATAATTTTCTCTGCAATCTTCACCCTGTCCTCTGCTTTCGGAGGAATACCGTTTTCATCAAGAGCAAGTCCAATTACAGATGCACCATATTTTGCCACAAGAGGCAGAATTTTTTCCATGACTTCCTCTTCTCCATTGACCGAATTTACAATAGGCTTACCATTATAAACTCTGAGAGCTGCTTCCAGCACTTCCGGTTTTGTAGAGTCAAGCTGTAATGGAACATCAACAACAGACTGTAATGTCTTTACTGTTTTTACCATCATTTCTTTTTCATCAATGTCCGGTGACCCTACATTGACATCCAGTATATCTGCCCCTCCCTCTACCTGCTCAATCGCCTGTGACATGATATAATCCATATCATTCTCTCTCAATGCCTGTTTAAAACGTTTCTTCCCCGTTGGATTGATTCTTTCCCCGATAATTCTCGGCTGATCTATAATCACAGTCTTTAATGGGGAGCATATTGCAAGCCGGTTCACCTTATTGGGTTTACAGAATTCATCATTTGCCTTTGCCGTCTCCAGCATTTCTTTTAATTTTGCAATATAATCCGGTGTAGTACCGCAACAGCCACCTATTACTTTTGCGCCAAATTTAATCATCTCATGACAAACCTGTGCAAACTCATCCGGCAATACATTATATTTATTTGTTACAGGATCGGGTAATCCCGCATTGGCTTTTACAACAATCGGTATACTTGTCCACTTGGATATTTCCTCCACAATCGGCAATAAATCTCTTGGTCCCAGAGAACAGTTCACACCTAACGCATCAACCCCCAGCCCCTGAATCGTAAGACACATTGCCGATACAGAACATCCTGTAAAAGTTCTCTTGTTCTCTTCAAATGTCATTGTACACATTACAGGCTTGTCTGAATTTTCCTTTGCCGCAAGAACCGCTGCCTTAGTTTCCATTAAATCAGTCATTGTCTCAATAACAATAACGTCCGCATTACTTCCCGCAATAACTTCTTCCCTGAATATGTCATAAGCTTCCTCAAAAGTCAGACTTCCTGTAGGCTCCAACAACTGTCCAATGGGTCCAATATCAAGTGCCACAAGGGTATCTGTTCCCTCTGTGGCTTTTTTTGCATTGTCTATGGCAGCTCCGATTAATTGCTGCACAGTGTATCCCGTGCTCTCCATCTTATATCTGTTCGCGCCAAATGTGTTGGCATACACAATCTGGGCACCAGCTTGTACATAACTTTTGTGAATGTCAATAATCCATTCAGGCTTTACGATATTAAGAGTTTCCGGAACGGTTCCCACTTCCATTCCTTTTTTCTGAAGCATTGTTCCCATAGCTCCATCAAGCAAAATATAATCTCTGTTAAATATGTTCTTATCTGCCACAGCTCTTACCTTCCTTTCTAAACTGACATTTATCTCTGAAACTGCAGACGTCACAGCTTTTTGTACTTGAAATTTCCAGATTGTGACCCAATCCAATCACACAGGTAACTGACTTGGTTGGTGTCAGCATCATGCTGGAATTAACACACACGCCTATTCTTTTGGGAGCATCTAAAATTTCTAAAAACTGTTTTTGCCCTGTCAACGGAAAATCATCATATCCCAAACCAAATCTCCACGTATGTTCATATTCTTGAAAATCTCTCAAAATAATTTTCTCTGCCCTGTCACAAACCTGCTCTATTGCTGCTGATGCCAGACTATCCGTAATCATGGCTTCTGCCATACCTAAAATCTGCTTTTTTCTGATCAGCATATCCACTTTTGCGGAAAGAGTTGCACACATAAATACTACTTTTGTACAGTTTTTCAGATGTTTTGCAATGGCGTGGCCTTCCAACACAAATTTGGAATTTGGAATCTGTCCGTCAACAAGGTCAAAAACTTTGTAAACAAACTTTCCCTCCATCGCCTCCATAAGCTGATTACCGCATAACAAAAGAAGCTCTTTTGTTTTTTCATCCGGGATATTGTTTCCATATCCCAGATATCTAAGAGCTTCATTAAAATTCACTTCATCAATTACAATACTTCTGTCATTTCCCATTATCTCTATCTTCCGCTTTTTACAATACTTCTTACACTTTCTGTAATCTTTCTTGCCACATATGGATCGTTCATAGTATAAATATGCACTCCATCCACTCCGTTTGCAACCAGATCAATAATCTGATCCACAGCATATGAAATACCTGCATCCCGCATTGCAATAGGATTCTCTCCAAATCTCTGCAATAACTTTGATAATTTGGACGGAATACTTGCTCCACACATGGAAACCATTCTCTCAATCTGATGCTTGTTTGTAACAGGCATAATTCCCGCTTCAATCGGTACATTGATTCCTGCAATTCTTACTTTTTCAATAAAATCATAAAATGCATTATTGTCAAAAAATAACTGTGAAATCAGATGATCTGCTCCTGCATCTACCTTCTTTTTTAAATTCCTGA
>JAUUNJ010000273.1 GCA_030844625.1 Roseburia sp.
CTGGCGATACTGATAGAAATAAAGGTTATAGAATTATATAAGAAAAACTGTTGGGATGTTATTACCCTACTGATGATACTGACAAGTGCGGCTGTCATCATTTATTTTGGAGAAGTAATTAAAAAAGCATTATCAATAAATCTGTTGTTCTTTTGGTTAATTTTACAAGGAATATATCTTACAATTCGACGCTATATAAGTCAAGATACTGATTGACTAGATACAAAATATTTGATAAAATATAAATAGAAATACAGCAGATCAAAGGAGGTAAAACTTATGAGAGCAAAGAAAGTGATTGTAGGGGTAGCTATTAGTGCAATGTTAATTTCTTCATCAATTCCAGTAATGGCATTTTCTGTTACAAACGGGAATAAGACATTTGATAAAAAGTGGGAATTGAGCACTACATCTGATGGCGGAAAAGGTGTTTTGACTTATGGTTATAATACTCTTGCTATTAATGAAGATTATGCACACGCATATCATTCAACTAAAGATCATTACGCATATGTCAAAAATGGAAATGGTTCTTTTTCGGGTTCAAATGTTGGTAAAGGTAATTGGTCTAAAATTGAGGTTGCTCATAAAGGAAATAGTATTACCTACGGTAATAGCTACTAAACAAAGGTTCGGGATAATGGCTGAGTGGTTGGAATTCCAACCACTCTTTTTTGTGGAGTGTATATAAATGAAGAAAAAAATAAAATATATAGGAATTGTTTTGGTTATTTTGTTCTGTTGCTATAATTTATTTTGGTACTTCGGGAGTTATAAACCATATAACGAATTTCAGAAAGACTTCCCTGAAATAGAAGAATCTGGAGTAAAAATTTACACAGATAAAGATGGATTCCAGTATAGTGTGTCTGTCCCTGATTATTTGCTTTGGAATGGAAATCTTGCGATAGCTGAGTCAGATGTTCGATATGCACTAATTATTTGGATAAAACCATTTCACCAAGGAATAAGTCAAGGCGTGCTATTTAATGACTATAAGGATTTGAATACTCAAATTATGTTGTCAAGTAGCAAAAAAGCTGAAGATCAAGAAGATCAATGGATTGTTGATGAAAATAGCACAATATTGACTACGATATTTGAAAAAGCAAATAAAGTATGGAATCTGGGGTTGAAATAAATGAAAGCAATTAAAAACTTATGTTTGTTTTGTTTCCTGATTTTTGGAATACTTATGCAATCTGAAATATTTCAAGATCAGCTTTGGAACTTTTCTACAGCATATTTTACGTCATCACGCTATGAAGTTGCTAGTGAAGATATGTCGCAGTTTCTGAAAGATGTATCAGAAACTGCAACGGAGAATGATGTACATATTTTTTCTCAGTACAATGAAATCAATAATAAATACCTTTCAACACTTCATATTTATGGCGATGATAAAGTAATCAGACAAACATTAAAAAATACTGCAAACATAGAAGAATCAGAATATACCGCTTTAGTTTCCGGAATTACGAAAGTAAAATTTCATAATCTCTCAGAATTGCAAAGTACCTCTGTGGGTTATGAAAACTTTATCTCATACATAGGAAATGAGGACAATATTATCTCTGCATATCAGAAATTATCAGAAAAATATAGCTTAACTTATCCAGAATATTGGAATTCTACGGAAAAGGACATGATTTTTATTATATGGGGTATGATTATTGCATTGATGATTGTTCTAAATGTAATTGAAGTGGTTAGGCGAAAAAAAGAGGTTGTTGTACGAGTTTCCTTAGGAGAAAGTGCTGGTTTCATAGCATTTAAGGCTGCTTTATTCGATGTAACTTTTGACATTGCATTATTTATTGTTGCAAAAATATTGCTGTCAAATTATATATCGGGAGCATATGAGAATAGACTCGTCACAATTTTATATTCCATTGGAATTATTCTTTCCACTATTCCATATTGTTCTTTTTGCTTTTTTGATATTAGAAAGGCATTCGCAAATGCAACACACAAAAGAGGAGTGGATTTTTTAATTTATTCGTTAAAATTTATAGCAGGGGTAGCCGCTGTTTTTACAATTACCACTAATATTAGTAGTATTCATAATAACCTATTTACAAATGAACATTTGTTAGAAGAATATTATGATGCAAATTATTTTACCGTAAAGACTACTGATTTTAATGCTGAAAAAGAAGAAGCTTTTTGGAATAAACTATACAAGAATGAATATAACACATTAAAGCCTGTAATATGCTTGAATATTTTAAATGATAAAAATGATGTGATATATGTAAATAATCATGCAAAAGATATGTTACAAGGTTTTACGAAGCAGATAAATGCAGTAGAGAATGAATCTTCTGATTTGATTATTTTCATTCCAAAGAATAGATATTTTGCTAAAAACAAGCAATTAGCCTATGACTCCTTGAGCCATGTTTTAAATCATGATAATTTACAACAATTAAATATTCAGTACATAGAGTATAGCGAAACAGAATACTTTTCCTATTTAGATACAAGTAGAATAAATGGTATCGAAAAAAGCAAAAATCCGATAATTATTTATCAGGCAAACAAAGATTTAGCAGTCAATGGTGGGTATCTTGAAAGCTATAAAGCAGGAGCAGTTTTATTTCAATGTGATGAAAAACAGCTAAGAAATATCAGCAAAAAGTATGAAGATATGCTTGGAAATTATCAGCTAGTAATTACAAACGTACATGAACAGTATTTATATAATCACACATTTTTAATAAAACTCGTGGGATTTTTAAGTTCTCTTTGTACGATTGTATTGCTTTTAAATATTATGATTATTGTTACAGTAAGTAGACTAGAGTTCCGAGAAAATGCAATGAAAATTTCCTTGATGAAAATCTTTGGATATAGTTTATTTGAACGGCACAAAACACTTCTTAAAATGATTGTAGTGGAAAATTTTGTGATATTAGTAGGTATGCTTATCTATTCTTTATTATCGGTACAGACTGAAGTAGGAATTAGCATTCTTGTTAGTTCATTTATGGCACTAATAGAATTTACAATTATTTTCTTTAATATCACAATTGTTGAAAAAACAAACATACCGAAATCATTAAAAGGAGGTTGCTTATGATAATAATTGAAAATCTATGCAAAGCATATAATGATAAAATTTTGTTCAAAAATTTTCATTTGGAAATTCCAGATAGCCGTTTTTTGGTAATTAGTGGCGAAAGTGGATGCGGAAAAAGTACTTTACTTAATATGATTGGAGGTATTGAAACTCCTGACAAAGGTTCTATTATTGTGAATGGTTTTGATGTGGCAAAAAAAGGAAAAAAGCAGAAATATTTCAAAGAAGTTGTTGGATTTTTATTTCAAAATTTTGCCCTTTTGGAAAACAAAACAGTAAAAGAAAATCTAGAAATAATAAAAAAATCAGGTAGAACGGATATTTTAATAAATGAAGCTCTTGAAAAAGTTGGTTTACAGAAAGTAATTAACAAAAAAGTCTATCAATTATCTGGTGGCGAACAGCAGAGAGTTGCGTTAGCTCGTTTAATGCTAAAGAAATGTTCGATTGTATTAGCAGACGAACCAACTGGTTCCTTAGACAAAAAAAATAGTGAGATTGTTATGAATATATTGCATGAGTTAAGTGAACAGGGAAAAACAGTTATTGTTGTAACTCATAGTGAAGAAATTGTAGCACAAGAAAAGCATGTTCTATATTTATAATTACCCATAATAGAAGAATATGTTCTTTCGGGAGACACCTCCTCTAAGAACATATTCTTTTGGTTAAAATTGATTATAAAGATACTTTTATTTCAGTATATTCGCTATATTGATGGGATATATATTTGCATATTATTTATATGGATAAGGATTATAACTCTAGTGAGTCTTCTGCATCTACCCACATCTGTAAATTACCCTCAAGATATAATCTTGCATATTCCAAAGGCTCATCCACAGCCAATGAAGTAAGCGCACATTCTGATCCGTATGTGGTTTTTAGATTTTTTTCAGCTTTCCAGCAATCAATGCGAAGCATATATCCGGCACTTGTGTAAACATCAATACTATCGTGATTTATGTTGTATTCTGCATAAATTGTTCTCATCGTATCTTATCTCCATTTTCTTTTAATAATCAGTTATAGAGTTAAATATCGAAAACATTTCAATCAGTTCACCATGTCGTTATTGTTATACTGTGTTATGAAATTTTCTTTCCCTTATTTTTTCCCATATTAAGGTTCATGAAAACCAATGTGAGAATATAACACAAGGGAAAGAGTAAGGGAAAGCTCACTTGCTACAAACTTAGTATTTTCAAGGGTTTGCGAAGAATTTGATAATTAAATATAACAGTTATTAAATTTCCTAAAATATGTGAAATATCAACTG
>JAUUNJ010000274.1 GCA_030844625.1 Roseburia sp.
TATTTCAAAGGGTCTGACCCCAATGTCTCAACTCCTTTGTATATTCTCCGTTTCATCCTCTTCTCAATTCATATGTAAACTCTAACCCTGAATAAGTTTTAAAAATGTTTCCTTGAAAAAAACATACTGCATCCCATAAGTTTTCCCCAGTTGACTTCCTTTGTAAAGTCTCAAACAAATTCTGTTCCTTCATATTTTATATAGCTTCCCTTTTATCTTAAGATACAAGAATTTCAAAAAAAGTTTTATGTTCTTTAACTTTAAAAGTTCTACGATATCTACATTGGGCAATATTTCAGCCAGCTCATTGGTTTTATTTTCTCGAATAAGGATCTGATTCAAGTAGCTAAACATTGTTTCAAAATATAAAAATGATGTTTTCTTTTTACTTTGTTCTGTACAAGTAAAGTCCTGCTTTTTTATTTCCTCCATCACTTTATATTTCGATAGATATTTGTCCAGTCGATTATTATTAACAGCACTACCCTCTCTATTCCGATAATAATACAGTTTTTCATTTGAAACTGCAATTGTACTACAATTTTTCAAGTACTGTAATACAAACAACAAATCTTCCCAGACCACTATATTTTTCAGAAATTTCAAATTATTATTTTCTATAATTCTTTTTTGAAATATCTTGTTCCATAAATAACCATCATAATTGGAGCCACACAATATATTTTCTATCACACCAGACGCATTAACACCGGAAAATCCATAAAATAATTCAGATTGATCAAAGTATCCTGTTTTTCCGCAATCCTAAGAATCCATTCGGCACAATTTTCACCACATGCAGTACAATCTATCCATAA
The DNA here is from genome assembly GCA_030844625.1 of Roseburia sp. Lineage (GTDB taxonomy): Bacteria > Bacillota > Clostridia > Lachnospirales > Lachnospiraceae > Eubacterium_G. The sequence goes on from JAUUNJ010000274.1 coordinate 819, forward strand.
CTCTGGCTTTTTGTAAATAAGGATAAGAGCCTTTACCCCGCCAGACAATCTTGTTGTCGGAATAATTCCAAGAACAGGACTTTCAATTGCATGGGATGACAATACCTCCAACTTGTCTACCGCCCGGACCATCTCCTTAACAAAAGGGTCATCAAACCATTTTTTTGAATAGGTATGATTAAAATAAGTATCGGGGTCGCTAATTGCTTCATCGACCTCTCCATAAACAATCGTTAACATAATTATCTCTCCTGACGCATATACAGTTTTATTTAATTACTAAAAATCCGTTATACTTTGCATATAGTATAACGGATTAATATTAAAAATACAATTTTGTTTAAACAGTGATACGAATCCCTGCCCTGAAAACAATCTTCTATTTGTCGAGGCTCTCATATATCTTCTCTGCATCATAGTCCGGTGCTGCTTTTTCTACCGCTTCATATATCGGGCGCAGGGTATCCACGCTTTCTTCCAAGTCTTCTGCCACGGCCTCCATCGTATAGCCTTTTTGTACTTTTTTTACTGTAATCTTTATTATTTTAAGTATCTCTCCTCTTGAAATACCGCGCTTTTCTCCGCGCTTTTCTCCTCTTTTTTCTCCTCTCTTTTCCGCCTTTTTTTCTCTTTCTTCAGCAACTTCCTGTGCATACTTTTCTACTGCCTCACACATAAGTTTTCTCCCACCTTTCGTCTCCTTGAAATGTTTCACTCCATCTGCCAATGCCTTATTTTCTATCTTTTCCGCTTCGCTTTGATGAAAATCTCTTATCAACCTTCCGACTTCATCATCGCCTTTATATTTTCCATTTACATATATAATATGTGAACCATCCGAAAACAACTCCCCAGTTTCCTCTATATGTCTATTGATATGATACACTGGCAGCCCTTTTCCAAACTTATCATGCTTATAAATAAAGATCACATAGGAATCCTTCAGGTCTCTGAACTTCTGCTTTTTCTTTAACATCCGGGCGTCTGTCATGCTGCTGTGAAAACGGGCACGTCTGATATGCGCTCCCTCTGCTCCACCTTGTACCTCAATGTCAATTTCCTGTCCGTCTTCTTCCTCTGCATGCACATCTAAGGTAATATTTCTTCCGTTTGTAACTGGATTTTTGAAATTTTCCTGCCCCTTGACACTTACCACCTTAATCTTTCTTCCAAGAATGATCTGCAACACGTATTCTGTTGCTTCGATATTCTTATCAAACACCCGGCTCATCAGATCATCATCAAACAGTGTCAACTCATCTATGATTTTGTTGATACGTTCCTCGTTTGCCATCCCACTTCTCCTTCATTATAATTGCATTTTATTATTTTTACAATGTAAATTATAGGTGCTCTTTCCCCATATGCGCACCTATTTATCGAACGTTCGTTCTATTTTATCAAAACATATCGCAGTTGGCAAGCGCCCTTTGCAGGAATTATAAAATAATTTTAGCCGCCTAAAAATTAATTATCCTTGAAAGCAGTAAAATATCAAGCTCTCGCAATTAAAAAAGAGATTTTCTAATAAAAATATGTAAACCTATGAACTACTTACTTTGCCTTTCCCTCACTCCCAAACAACGAAATCTTCTTTTTAATCAGTTCCTTAACTGCCTTTCTTGCCTCCCCAGCTGCATTCTTTGGATCATAAATATCCGGTGTCTCTGCATAGCTTTTTTTTATAGCTTGTGTCCAAATACATCTTAATTCTGTAGCTATATTAATTTTGCAAATACCATTTTTTATACAACTTCTAATTTGATTGTCGTTCAATCCAGATGCCCCGTGTAAAACTAATGGGACATCAACTTTTTTTCTAATTTGATCCAACCTATTTATATCCAATTTAGGGGTTGATTTATACTTTCCGTGCGCAGTGCCAACAGCTACTGCCAATGAATCCACCTTTGTATTTCGTACAAAATCATTTGCTGTTTCAGGATCTGTATACATTAATTCTTCCACCCTTAAATCTCCTGGTTTCCCGCCAATTGCCCCCAGTTCGCCTTCTACGGTAATATCAAAATTTCCACATAAAGCAGTAACTTTCGCTGTCAACTCTACATTTTCCAAATATGTAAGTTTAGATCCATCTATCATAGCAGATAAATAGCCACTTTTAATAACTCCAATAACATCTTGATAGCTTTCGCCATGATCTAAGTGCAAAGCAACTGGTATTTCTGAATTTTCACAAGTTGATTTTACCATTGAAGAAAATATATTTGAAGACGCATATTTCAATGTATTAACAGAAGTAGCCAAAATTATAGGTGATTCCATTTCTTCCGCCGCCTCGATTGCTGCCTGAACAAATTCCATATTTTCGATATTAAACGCTCCTATCGCATAACCTTCGCTCTGAGCTTTTAGCAGCATTTTTCGTGTATTTACATATGGCATTCCACTATAGCTCCCTTCTCAATTTCAAAATTTATAAATCATACTTTTCCATCAACATTTCAAGAATTGCCAGATCACTATGATAAGTCACTTTTAACATATTTTCACCACCTTCCAAAAAAAATGGTTTTATTCCATATTGTTCATACATAATACGCGTATCGTCCGTATAATCAAAATATTTTCCAGACGTATATGCTTCATAAAATAAGTCAAAATCAAATGCCACCGGTGTAGATAGTTTATATAATTCATTTCTATTTAAATAGCTTCCATCTCTCTTTACCACAGTACTAGTTAATGGCAATGCATACGTAGTACTTTTATGTTCATCCTTAATAATCTTCTGTATTTGTTCTAGTGTAATCAATGGTCTAGCTGCTTCCAATATAATTACTCTTTCATATGCTTTTCCCTTTTCTTTTAAATACGTCAACCCATTAATTACGGATTGAGATCTTGTAATCCCCCCCTCTGTATCAACCCCTACAACAACAATATCCTCATCTGAAATAAATTTGCATAATTTATCATGAACATGTTTCCATAATGGTTTTCCTTTAATTTCCAAAAACTGTTTTTTCCCCCCGAATCTTGTTCCTTGTCCTCCCGCTAATACAATTGCACATACATCACTCATTTTTACTTCCTCCTTCAAACAAATTTAAAAAATTTTTTTTTGATAATTTATCATATTTTGTGTAATTGTTACTTAAATCAACATAAACTCCACCATGATTATTATTTCCAACCACAAATTTCATATACTCACCATACTGTTCTTTCAAAATCAGATCATACTCTTTAGGCACAGATATACTAATATCCTCAAATGGTACTTCTATAGTTTCCCTAAGCCATTCAGGCTCAAACAAAACATTTCGTAAAGAATTAGTCACTTCAAATGAAACATTCTGGTATTTGAATTGTTCCTCTAAACTTCGATAAATAGAACAAGTTTTTTCAAACTCTCGAAAGAGTTTTCTTTTTCCTCCACAAATATTTAACTTTACTTGATAAAAAAATTTTAAAATAACATAAATTGTATGGTCATACATTTTCGCCACATGTGGATGTTTTCTCCCCATATAGTATTTTGGCTTTGTCATTTTAGAGTATGTCAAAAGAATTCTGCTA
>JAUUNJ010000275.1 GCA_030844625.1 Roseburia sp.
TGTATCACATGTAATTCTGGTAAAATCTCCTTATTTCCATATTTCGCATTTGTAATTAATTTTTGAACAGCTATGAAAACATCTCTGGAGATAATAGCTTCGTGATGTCCGACTTTTCTGTATTGATTACGATCTTGATTGTTTTTCCTTGATTTATGGTCAAGATAATTCGGAGTCCATGTTTTTCTCGCCAGAACATCCCCACAATGGCGTTCATTTTGAAGGATTTGTAGTATGGTACTGGATGACCAGACATCATTATTCTTTTTTGTTTTACAACCGAGTTCTGTCAAAGAATCAGCAATTTGTTGTGCACTGCTTCCATTCAGATACATATAAAAAATAAGCTGAACAATCTTAGCTTCATGTGGATTGATTACAAGATCTCCATTTTCATCTTGGTCATATCCGAGCAGAGGAGGTGTAAGGAATATTCCCCGACGAAAACGCATTTCAATGGAAGAATTCATAATTTCACTTTTGGTATGGCTTTCTTCCTGCGCAAGTGTTGACATGAATGACAGGATCATTTCGCTTTTGGGATCAAGCGTATTTAGATGCTCTGTTTCAAAAAACACACCGACGGGTGGACGGAGTGAAGAAAGCTCTCGTACATATCGGATACAGTCAACAACGTTTCTTGCAAATCGGGATACACTTTTTGTTATGATTAAATCAATTTTTCCAGCTTCACAATCATCAATCATTTTTTTGAATGCATCTCTATGTTGAAGCGAGGTGCCGGAAATGCCTTCGTCGGCATATATTTCTACAAGCATCCAATTCGGATTTTTATTTACTACATCCTGATAATGATTTTTCTGTAATTCATATGAGGATGTTTGGCGTGGATCATCCGTAGATACCCTTGCATATACAGCCACTCGTAGTTTTTTCTCTGTTTTAAAAATATCCTCTGGTGGAAGTGCTGGAATTACTTCCAGTTCTTCTGGATCAATACCTTTATATCTTTGCCGGATTCGGGCTTTCTGTTCATCAATATTACTGCTTCGTTCTTCACTTTCTTTCATCAGTAGCGACATCCTTTATAGTTGATATAACTATCATAGAATTTTTGGATTGAAAAAGACATAAACCATCGGTTAAGTGATTAACGGATGGTTTATGTAGAAATATATATTTGATTGTTATTGAATGATTTAATAATCATTCGGGTAATCAGCATCGTAATTGTGTCTTGAGGATAGATGCCAATCATTGATTCGTAAAATGTTTTTGATGGCTGAAAGAACCTCGAATATGTAACGTTTTTCAGTGCTGGTACAATCTGCCATTAATAAATCAATATCAGTTTGATATTCCGTAGGATTGTATAGCAAGTTCCCATAGAGTAATTCATCAATGGTAATTTCAAGGGCATTGCTAATTTTGATTAAAGATTCTAAACTTGGTTTACGCTTGGCATTTTCTATATAGCTTATATAAACAGTAGAAAGATCAGCAATTTCAGCCAGCTCCTCGGCAGATAAACCTCGTTGTTTGCGGGTTTCTCTTATACGTTTGCCTATAAGTGCATAATTTATTTCCATGTCCTCACCTCCTTTCCATCACAACTTGACTTTTTTTGTGTTTTAGATAGAAAAAATGGTGAGCTATACAATAGCAATTAGTTGTATAAAAAGAAGTATATCATATGTATATAGCAAAAAGAAGATTGTCGATTGATGGGAGAAAAAGGCGATAAGTTGTAATTGAACAACAGCGAAAAAAGGGTTATCATTTGTGTATTAAATATTACGTCTGGGAGGAAAATACATGGCAGATAATGAGGAAATCAAAGCACTGGAGGAATTAGAGGAAAAAGGAAGAATACTGCGGGAGTATAAAGGAAAGTTCCGGCAGTTGTGCCAAGAAAATAAAATGATAAAGAGTTCGACAGTGCTAGAACTATATGATAAAATAGGAAAGGTGCAAAGAGAATATGAGCGCTTAGACAGTAGATTGACAGCAATGGAGTACAATATCATATAGTGCTATTTTTTTTGGACAAATACTTCTGTTTCCCTTAGTAAATACTTGCAAGATACATCTCTAATATTTTTGCCGATTTGTAGGTACAATTAAGGTAACTACTATCGGAAGAGAGGTGTATTTACTTGCGTACAGAGGATTATATTGCAGACAATATTGTAGCTTTGTGCAAAAAACGTGATATGAGTAAATATCGGCTGTCACAGCTAACAGGTATATCTCAATCTTCGATTGGAAAAATCATTGCTAAAGAAAGTCTACCAACAATGCCTACTGTGGAAAAAATATGTGACGCACTGGGAGTAACAATGGCTCAGTTCTTTGCAGGAAAAGACGTTCCGGTAAATTTATCTGAGTCACAACAAGAGGTCTTAAAGATTTGGGATGATCTTGATGAAAAAGAACAAGCGGTAGTAATGGCTATGCTCCGAGGACTTCAGAAATAAGGGAAACAGTTGTAACGAAAATGTTGACTGTTTCTTTTTTTTTGGGTAGGTGGAGAATATGTTGATTGAAAAGAGATTTTTTGATATTGCAAAACGTGAAGATGAAGAAATAAAAAGGGAACTGGAAGCTGAAAAAGCAAAAATGACAGAAGAAGAAAAATTGGAAGAAAAAAAACGGCATGAAGCAGAGGTAAAAGAACTTATTCGTAAAGCGGAAGCACGGATGAAAAAACACAAGAAGATTCCCGATTCTAAGAAAATTGTTGAGTTTACATTTTTACAAGAGGCTGCATTGGAGATTGCAGAACATATGGGTATGAATATAAAAACTGAACGAAAAAAGGATGATCTATGGGGTACTATCGAATTTGCCTTTGAAAAAATGTGGTTCTTGGATTCTACACCATCTGAATGGGTTGATGTGTGGAATACTCTAATGGAAGAAGCATACAGTGTGTATATTGAAATCAAGGATAATATGATCGTTTATCAATATTCTTATGATTTATCCAAAGAAGTGATTGTTGAATAATGATAAGAGGATAAAACCAGTATGATGAGATTCATATAGCGGGTGAGGGTTTATGCGTATTTTCTCTAACACACAGTAATGATAATGAATGACGGGTTTATTTCTTCGTGGTATACTGTATATATAGATGAAAATAATGTATAGTTTCAGAATATAAAAACAAGAAGTCTTACATACGAACCCTGCAAGTGGTGTAATTCATAAGACACGCGATAAGGAGGCTCATAAATGGCTTACAACAATTTATACATAGTGGATAACTCCACAGAACAGCAATCCGTAAAAGAATATCTAACTGATTGGTGCAAAGTATCAAAACAGATGGATATTGCCACCGGGTACCTGGAAATAGGTGGCTTACTTGCACTGGACACACATTGGCAAAAGCTGGATAAAATCCGTATAATTCTTGGAAATGAAATGACCAAGCGTACCAGGGATGTCATTGATAAGGTTGTTGAGGTACTGATTTCACGTTTCAATGATAGTATAGATACGGAGCATGAAAAAAACGAGTTCCTGGTAGGTGTCCCTGCAATTCTGGAGGCAATGAAATCCGGTAAAATTGAATGCCGAGTGTACGATAAAAATAAGTTCCACGCAAAAGCCTATATAACATATTTTCGTGACGAATACCGGGATCAGTTTATCCAGGCAATGAATGTACCTATCGGTTCTGCCCTTGTTGGATCTAGCAATTTTACGAAAGCGGGACTTACTCAGAATATCGAACTCAATGTTCAGGTGAGTAATGATGTAGATCAGCTGCAAAAGTGGTTTGATGATCATTGGGAGCAGGGGGAAGATATCACTACGGCGGTTCTCAATGTTATTGAAAACCATGTAAAGGAATTCAGTCCATACGATGTATATATGCACTCAATGTATGAGTATTTCAAGAGCCGTGAGGAAACCGTTTCTGAATGGGAACAACATGATTCCGTTATCTACCAAGGGCTTTCCCAGTATCAGCGTGATGGCTATAACGGTCTCATTGAGATTGCAAATCGTTATTCGGGTGCCTTTTTGTGCGATGGCGTTGGTCTTGGCAAGACCTTTGTGGGTATGATGCTCATTGAGCGCTTCGTTAAAAAGGAACGGAAGAATGTTGTACTGATTGTACCTGCCGCCGCAAGAGTGTCTGTATGGGAAACCACCATCAAAAAGTATATTCCTGAAATCTTGGATGGTTTCTATTCTTTCAAGATTATCAACCACACCGATCTGCTTCTTGAGAAAAACGAAAACCTTATGAATCAGATTCAGGAGCAGGCGGAGATTGTCATAATCGATGAAGCGCATCATTTTCGTAACCGCTCATCCAACCGTTACCGTAAATTGTTTGATATGATGGCGGGTGGACGTCAGAAACAGATGTTTATGCTTACT
>JAUUNJ010000276.1 GCA_030844625.1 Roseburia sp.
TGTAGTTTACAGAAAATAGAGGTAGATAAGTTTGCTAGAGCAAATCTGGAATATATGTTGATTACGGTGGATGATGATATGAAGCTGGAAGCTTTGCCTCAGACAAATCATATAAAAAGTATCGTTACACTGGAGGATCAGATTGATTTGGAGCGTAAAGGCCAGCAGAGCTTTCAGGGTGTGGTATATGCCAGGCTGATAGCATTTGGTAATGGCGGTCTTCATGCACTTTATGATAAAACGGACGGCTTTTATCGTAGACAGTTGATACTGACTACGAAGGATAAGGTTGATGGTAGGGAAGATGACCCTTATCTTATTGATAAACTTAGGAAAGAAAGGGATGGGATTTTTCTTTGGGCACTTGAAGGATTACAAAGACTTGTTTCGAATAATTATGTGTTTACGGAGAGTGTGGATGCCAAGCAGAATTTGGTGGATGCACAGGAGGAGGGAAATAATATCCTGGCATTTATGAAGTCTGAAGGTTATCTACAATTTGAAATCGGGAAGAAGATTTCATCAACGGATTTTTATAATATCTATGTAAGCTGGTGTGAAGATAACCTTGAAAAACCGAGGGCTTCTGCCGGCTTTTTGCATTATATAAAGGAGAATCAGAAAAGATATGGACTTATTTATGATGCGAAATGTATTGGTAATCGTCGAGGCTTTCACAATGTATGCAAAGCGGAGTTTACGCCGGTTGCCGGCAAAACACCGTTTGACTGATATAGGTAAAATACCTGCTCATGCTGCTCAGCCTGATATATATGGAGCAGTGTGAGCAAGATGAGCGGACTTTTTAGAACATTAATTAGAAAATACGGAGGAAAATAATGATTAGTATGACAAGACAACAGCAGGGAGACTTTAATCGCTGCTGTGATTTTTTAGCAAGAATGATTGAGAAATATGGAGATAGCATAGAACTTGGAACCGCGCAGAAAGTAGCATTGATATATGAGTGGACTAATGCGTCTGGAGACAGGCAGGATTATATACTTAATCTTGAATATTCACATGTTGCGTGATAATATAATATTGACGCTTAGCGTGAAAGGGGCAAAGATATGGCAGATTATATTATGAATGATGATAGAGACGCAAAAGATATTTTAATTGAACTAAGGGAAAGTACCGGCATGAACAGGCATCAGTTTTGTGAGTACTTTGAAATTCCCTATATGACAGTTAGTGACTGGGAGCATGGAAAGAAGCGTGTTCCTAAGTACTTTCTGCGACTGCTTGAGTATTATGTGAAGGCAGAGCAGATGAATAAGGCGAAGGAGGAACAGAATAATGGCTAAGAATAGAGTTATTACAGTTCAGGGAATACCGGTTACGGTATCGTATGAAGACATAGATGACTATATCTGTATTACAGATATAGCAGCTGCTAAATCGGATAATTCGCGAGCTGCGGATGTTATTCGAAATTGGTTAAGAAATAGAAGCACTTTGGAATTCTTATCAACATGGGAAGAAATATATAATCCGAATTTTAAAGTGTTCGAATCTGAACACTTTAAAAAAGAGGCAGGACTTGTTACGTTTACACCAAGCGTATCAGAATGGGTAGAAAAAACTAATGCAGTTGGACTGTATGTTAAACGTGGAAAATACGGCGGAACATTTGCGCATAAGGATATTGCATTTGAATTTGCTTCTGCTATCAGTCCGGTGTTCAAATTGTACCTGATCAAAGAGTTCCAAAGACTAAAGGAAGCTGAAAATGATTTGCAGAAGTTGGAATGGGATGCAAAGAGATTTCTATCCAAGAATAATTATTTAATTCAAACGGATGCGGTTAAGAATTATTTGATTCCTGTATGCAATTATCGTGAGGATTTACAGTGGCTTCCTTATGCAGAAGAGGCGGATTTACTTAATGTAGCATTATTTGGTTTTACTGCAAAAGCTTGGAGAGAGGCTAATCCAGAGCTTGCAAAAAAGAGTAATGTTAGGGATTATGCAACAATAAATGAATTAACTGTTCTATCGAATCTTGAATCGCATAACGCACAAATGATTCGAGAGGGAATGGATAAGAAAGATAGATTCGAAGCGTTGAAGGAGATTGCAGAGTATCAACTTCGAGTCCTAAATGAGGCTGAAAAAATCAGCAATAGGATTGAGGAACAATAGTATTCAACCATTTTGTCGGCATTGGCAAAATGGTTGATATATATTTTGGAGGAGTGATTATTTGAAAAAGCAACGATGTTACATATATACAAGAGTATCTACTGCCATGCAGGTCGATGGGTTCAGTTTAGATGCTCAGAAGGAAAAACTTAAGAAATATGCTGATTATCAGGACATGGTTGTAGTTAGAGAGTTTTCTGATGAAGGTAAATCCGGTAAAAATGTTGATGGCCGTCCACAGTTTAAGGAAATGCTTGAACTAATTGAAGCAGGCACAGATGATATTGACTATGTTCTTGTTTTTAAGCTTTCTCGTTTTGGAAGAAATGCCGCTGATGTACTTAGCTCACTGCAAAAGATGCAGGATTTCGGAGTCAATCTGATCTGTGTTGAGGATGGCATTGATTCTTCTAAGGATGCCGGCAAGCTTATGATTTCGGTTCTATCAGCTGTTGCAGAAATTGAAAGAGACAATATTCTTGTTCAGACTATGGAAGGTCGTAAGCAGAAGGCCAGAGAAGGAAAATGGAATGGTGGTTTTGCTCCATATGGATATAAGCTTGTAGATGGATCATTATTTATTGCGGAAGATGAAGTGGAAGTAATAAAAATTATCTTTGATAAATATATCAATACAACTATGGGAGTAGCAGCAATTGCTGCGTTTCTCAACGAAAGCGGTTATGTGAAAAAGAAACGCCAGAATAATACGATTGATGGCTTTGCGGCATCCTTTGTCAAAGGTGTAATTGATAATCCTGTTTACTGCGGTAAATTAGCCTATGGAAGAAGAAAAACAGAGAAGGTCCAGGGAAAAAGAAATGAGTTTCATGTTGTAAAACAAGATGAATTCATGGTTGTAGACGGAGAACATGAAGCAATTATCAGTGCAGAAGAATGGAAGGCGGCTCAGGATAAGAGAAAAACTACGGGAGTGAAGCGCGTTAAGACGCATAGCCTTGAACACGAACATATTTTGACCGGTATTTTAAAGTGCCCGGGATGTGGTGCCAATATGTATGGTAATGTAAATCGTAAGAGACATCCAAAAGGTGGCACTTATAGAGATTATTTCTATTATGCCTGTAAGCATCCTACTGGGACCACGGGACATAAGTGCGATTACCATAAGCAATGGGGACAGGATATTGTAAATGATGCAGTAGCTGAGCTGATTAAGAAAATGGTTACTTCTCCGGACTTTGAAAAGGGTATCAGAGAGAAGATTGCAGCCAGAGTTGATACCTCTGAACTGGAGCAAGAGCTTGATGGATTAAAGAAGAAAATGAGGCAGCTTGAGGTGTCAAAGGACAAGATAGCTATCCAGATGGATAACCTTGATGTGACAGATTCCATGTATGAGAAGAAATATGATGACCTGCAAAAGCGTTTTTATGATAAATATGATGAAATGGCTCTGACAGAAAATCATATGGATGAAATACAGAGTCGCCTGGCACATATTCGAAGAAAGCAGTTGTCAGGGGACAGAATCTACAATTTCCTAATTGCCTTTGATAAGTTATATGATAAATTATCAGATGCAGAGAAGAAGGAATTCATGGGAACCTTCGTGGAAAGCATTGAGCTTTATCCGGAACGCCTTGAAAATGGCAAGTTTCTAAAACATATACACTTCAGATTCCCAGTATATTATAATGGTACTGTGATAGATGATATAAGTTGGGAAAATGAAAGTACCGTTGAGACGGTTGTCTTACTTTCCAAGGGCGCTAAAGGTCCGGTGGACCTTTGCTCAGCGCGCACCGAAGTGGAACGGAGAATGGCCGACAGCAGAAAAGTGAAGGTGGACTTCTCCCTGGAGGATATGGATTTATCTGAATTTAAGGGAAAAGCAACTTATGAGCAGATAAAGGCATATGTACTTGAAAAGACAGGACTGAAGGTTTCATCACTGTATATCGCACAGATTAAGAAGAAGTGTGGATTAGATGTCGGTGAGAACTTCAATCCGGCTAAATCAGAGAATGCGAGACAGCCACAGTGTACACCGGAGAAGGAAGATGCGATTATGCAGGCATTTAGACATTTTGGAATCATATAGATTGTGGATAAGCAGTATCATGTGTTAAAAATATAGTGAAGTATGGAAAAAAGGACATTCCGGAACTGTAGATTTTACAGGTCAGGGGATGTCCTTTTTACTGATATGGAAGTGTTCAAGGGACAAGGT
>JAUUNJ010000277.1 GCA_030844625.1 Roseburia sp.
GAACTTAAGGATAAATATACAATTATTATTGTGACCCATAATATGCAGCAGGCAGCAAGAATTTCAGATAATACAGCGTTTTTCCTTTTGGGAGAGGTTGTGGAATTTTGTGATACTGAGCAGATGTTCTCCATGCCAAAGGATAAGAGAACAGAAGATTATATTACAGGAAGATTTGGTTAATAAACAAATCCAAAAAGGAAAGGCTTGGTGAAAAATGAGAAATAAATTTGATCAGCAGTTGGATCATCTTAATAATGAGATGATAAAAATGGGGAAACTTTGTGAGCGGGTAATTGGAGCTGCAATTAAACTTACTATGGAAAGTAATCATGAAGAATTAAAACAGGATGTTTTGGATATAGATGCAGAGATTGACAGAAAAGAAAGAGAGATAGAAGGAATCTGCATGAAACTTCTGTTAAGGCAGCAGCCGGTGGCAAGAGATTTGAGAGTGGTTTCGTCGGCACTTAAAATGATTTCTGATATGGAAAGAATAGGAGATCAGGCATCAGATATTGCAGAGCTTGCATATTATATCAAAAAAAGTAATGTGAAATATAAGCTTCATTTAAATGATATGGCAAATGAGGTAATAGGTATGGTGACAAAAAGCATTGATTCTTTTGTCAATAAAGATTTAGATCTGGCAAAAAGTGTAATTGTTTATGATGATGTTGTTGACAATTATTTTGATGAAATTAAGAGAAATTTAATTTCCATTATTGCCGGGGGAAAAGAAGATGGCGAAGAATATCTGGATATATTAATGATAGCAAAATATTTGGAGAGAATTGGTGACCATGCCACAAATATAGCAGGATGGGTGGAATATTCCATTCTGGGAACCCATGGAGACAGGTAACCTGAAAAATTAATTGTAAGATGTGAGAAACCCGCATAGAGTGTTTCTCACATTTATTTTACCCCGATTTAACATAAAAATTACTTGAGAGAATTATACTAAAACCACTATAAAAAGTAAGGAGGAGGAAAAATGATTTATCTTGTTGAAGATGACAGCAGTATAAGAGAGCTGATTGTTTATACACTAAACAGTACAGGTCTTGAAGCACAGGGCTTTGAAAAGCCTTCAAAGTTCTGGGATGCAATGGAAAGCAGCATACCAGCCCTTGTAATTTTAGATGTAATGCTTCCGGAAGAAAGCGGTATTGAAATATTACAGAAATTAAGAACAAATTACAGGACGGAAAAACTTCCGATTATTATGGCTACAGCAAAAGCAAGTGAATATGACAAAATCAATGGTCTGGAAAGCGGGGCTGATGATTATATAGCCAAGCCCTTCAGTATGATGGAAATGGTGGCGCGTGTAAAAGCATTGTTAAGAAGAGTAGAGTATACAAATAACGAGACAGATTATACAGTAGAGAATTTATATGTCTGCCCAACAAAGCATATTGTAAAAGTTAATGATAAAGAAGTAGTTCTTACACTGAAAGAATTTGAGATGCTTTGTCTGCTCCTAAGGAACCGGGGAATTGTTCTCACCAGAGACCAGCTGCTGAATAAAGTATGGGGATACTCCTTTGATGGTGAGAGCAGAACGGTTGATGTTCATATAAGAACACTTCGCCAGAAACTTGGAACTGCAGGAGATGTGATTAAGACAATACGGGGTGTAGGATATAAGATAGGGAATAAATAAATTATGAAAAGAATGAGCAGAAGAATTTTCTTAAATATGTTTATACTTGCAGCTCTTGTTTTGATTTCAAGTACAATATTAACAGTCGGCATTGTATATAAGAATTTTTCAAGACAAAATACAAAGATGCTTCAAAATGAACTTTCTTCTATAGCAAACGGAGTGGAGATAAATGGAATCGACTTTTTAAAAACATTTGAATCCAGACACAGAATAACATTGATTGATAAAGACGGAAAGGTTATTTACGACAATGAAAAGACATCATCATTAATGGATAACCATAATAGCCGAAAAGAAGTCAGGGAAGCCAGAGAAAAGGGCACGGGTTATTCGGAAAGATATTCAGATACATTATCAGAAAAAACAATTAATGTGACAATATTGTTAAAGGACCAGATTGTTTTAAGAGTATCAGATACTTTATCTACGGTTTGGTTTGTTGTGTTGGACATTTTGGCACCAATTCTGGTTGTTATGCTTATGGCCATAGTGCTGGCAGCCTTTCTGGCATATAGAATGTCCCGTTCCATTACAAAACCCATTAATGAACTGAATCTGGCAACTCCCGAAAAGAAAGAAGTTTATGAAGAAATAGAACCGCTGATCGATAAAATTAATGAGCAGAACAGGCAGATTCACAGACAGATGAAAGAGTTAAAAACAGAACATGAGAGACAGGATCATTTGAGAAGAGATTTCACCGCTAATGTTTCTCATGAATTAAAGACCCCGTTAACATCCATATCCGGATTTGCGGAAATCATTCAGAATGGAATTGTAAAAGATGAAGATGTGAGAAGATTTGCAGGGAAAATTCATGATGAGTCCCAGAGACTTATTATTCTTGTAGGTGACATTATTAAATTATCCCAGTTAGACGGAAATGATATTTCAGTAAAAATGGAACCGATAGACTTATATGAAACCAGTCAGGCGGTAATGTCCCATTTGGAGGCAGCAGCAGATAAGAAAAATGTGGGGATGAAACTTACAGGAAATCATGCAGTAATAACAGGGGCTGAACAGATTATAGAAGAAATGATATTTAATCTTGTGGATAATGCAATTAAATATAACAGGGACGGTGGAAATGTAGCAGTGAATATAGAAAGAACTGATCTTGGAATAGAATTAACAGTTTCCGATAACGGAATAGGTATATCCGAAGAGGATAAAGACAGAATATTTGAAAGATTTTTCAGGGTTGATAAAAGTCATTCAAAAGAAATAGGAGGAACCGGGTTGGGGCTTTCAATCGTAAAACACGGTGCCATTTTTCACAACGCTTCTTTGACAGTAGAAAGCAAACTGGGAGAAGGAACTAAAATGAAAATAGTTTTTTAATAAATATATCCATTATTTGTGTGCAAAATATAGAATAAGATTTTACTTAGATTTAACAGTATGAATAATTACAATTTACACAGTACTTATACGATGACATTATAGAAGGAATTATTAGGAGAAAATATTAGGAGGAAATATGGATATATTTAATATTTTGTCGCTGATTGGTGGTCTGGCGTTATTTCTTTTTGGAATGAATATTATGGGGGATGCTCTGGAAAAAAGGGCAGGAAATCAGTTAAAAAATATTCTTGAAAAACTTACAGCAAGCAGATGGAAAGGGTTTCTGCTTGGAGCAGGTGTTACAGCAATTATCCAGAGTTCATCAGCAACTACGGTAATGGTCGTAGGATTTGTCAACTCAGGAATTATGAATTTAAAACAGGCAATTGGAATTATAATGGGAGCTAATGTGGGAACTACAATAACTGCATGGATTTTAAGTCTTACAGGAATTAAAAGTTCAAACATATGGGTAAGTCTCCTAAAACCATCATCATTTACACCAGTGCTTGCATTCATCGGACTGATCTTAATCATGAGAAAGAAAAATTCTAAAAGTGCAGATACGGGAATGGTTCTTCTTGGATTTGCCGTATTAATGTATGGAATGGAGGCTATGTCAGCGGCAGTAAGTCCGTTAAGGGATATTCCGGAATTTCAGAATATACTGACAATGTTCAGCAATCCGGTATTAGGTGTAATTGCGGGGGCTGTTTTAACGGGTATTATTCAAAGTTCATCTGCTTCCGTAGGTATTTTACAGGCATTGGCTTCCACAGGAGCAGTAAATTATGCAAGTGCAATACCTATTATAATGGGACAGAATATTGGTACCTGTGTGACAGCCATGATTTCATCCGTGGGTGCCAACAAGAATGCCAAGAGAACAGCAGTAGTACATCTTTCATTTAACATTATCGGAACGACTGTATTACTGATCGCATTTACTATAGTAAATCAGTTGATACATTTTCCATTTATAAATGACAGTGCATCTGAATTGGGAATTGCAATCATTCATACTGTATTCAATATTCTGTGTACCGCATTATTATTTCCATTTGCTAATCAGCTGGAAAAACTTGCATGTCTGCTGGTTAAGGATTCAGAAGACAGGGAATCATTGCAGTTACTGGATGAACGTCTTATGGCAACGCCGGCAATTGCCATAGACCGCTGTAAAAAAGTTGTACTGGAGATGTTTGAAAAGTCGGTAAAAGGAGTAAAGAATGCCTGCAGCCTTTTTGAAAATTATGATGATAAGGTTCTTGAAAAGGTAGTACATGCCGAACAGGAAGTAGACAAGTACGAGGATAAAC
>JAUUNJ010000278.1 GCA_030844625.1 Roseburia sp.
AAAGCAAAATACATTATTACAGGTAAAAGAGATGGAGCATACAGCGGATTTATTGAGACAAATTATCGGCTGGTTAAAAATACAGGAAAATTTAGATTGTTTATAAGGGAATAGTTTATGGATGCAATTCATGTTTTAGTACTGGATACAGTAATGGATCGTGGTGGAGCTGAAGCCATGATTATGAATTATATGAGAAATGTGAACAGGGATTTGATTCAGTTTGATTTTCTTACCAATAGAGATTACAGGGCAGCCTATGAGGACGAAATCGAGAGTCTTGGTGGCAAAGTGTATCACATGTGTCCCATGTATCCGGGCAAGTTCAGACAATATAAAAGGGAAGTCAGGGAGTTTCTTAAAAAACATCCCGAATATAAAATTATTCATTCTAATCTGGAGGAGAGAAGTTACTTTGCGCTGAAAGAAGCAAAGAAACTGGGCGTGCCTGTCAGGATTTCCCATTCCCACAACAGACCTCTGGGATTTAATCCAAAACTGATTGTCAGATATTATTTCAGATTTATGTTGAAATACTATAATACCCATATGTTTTCCTGCGGTATTGAAGCAGGAGACTGGCTCTATGGTAAAAAGAACCGTGAAAAAGTTATTATAATGAACAATGCCATAGATGCAGCCCGGTATACATATAGTGCTAGAAAATCTGCAGAGATGAAAAAAACTTTGGGCGTGGAAGACAAGCTGGTCATTGGGCATGTGGGAAGATTTTTTGCCCAGAAGAATCATCCGTTTTTAATTGATATTTTTTATGAAATATATAAAAAGAACCCTAATGCAGTCCTGATTCTGGTAGGTGGAGGGGAAGTGGATGATTCCCTGAAAAACCAGATGAAGCAGAAAGTAAAAAACTTAGGTATTGAGGATGCAGTCCAGTTTCTTGGCGTTCGCGAGGATGTAAACGAAGTAATGCAGGCATTTGATTTGTTCCTGCTTCCGTCTTTGTTTGAGGGACTTCCGGTGACTATGGTGGAAGCTCAGGCAAGTGGACTGCCTTGTGTCATATCGGACAAGGTTCCGATCCAATGTGACATTACCGGTAATGTGAAGGTGGTGGGATTGGATGAAAGACCTGACAGGTGGGCGGATGTGATACTTAGCTTTGTAGAAAAGTTTGAGAGAAAAGATACCTTTAATCAGATTTGTCAGACGGGATTTGATATCAAGGAAAATGCCAGGTGGCTGGAAGAATTTTATGTGAAGGCGTTGGAAAGGTGACCTGATTGCCGGATTAAATTTCTAATAAATTTATAGCCATAAAAATGATTTTACGAAAAAATGGAAACATAAAGTAGAAAAACAAGGCAAATTAAACAATTAAAATATTTATGCTAGGAGAGGAAGATTATCATGGAAGGGTTGATTTCTGTTATAGTTCCAATTTATGATGTAGAACCATGGCTGGATGAATGTATAGAAAGTATAGTGAATCAGTCATATAGAAATTTAGAAATTATTTTGATTGATGACGGATCACCGGATAAGTGTCCTCAAATATGTGATGAATGGGCAAAAAAGGATAATAGGATTAGTGTAATTCATAAAAAAAACGGAGGATTATCGTCTGCAAGAAATGCAGGTCTTGAGGTTTGCAAGGGTGAATACATTAGTTTCATTGACAGTGATGATTTTATACATAAAGATATGTACAAGATTATGCTGCATGACATAAAAGAAAAAAATGTTGATGTGGTAAAATGTTCGAAAAGCGTTTATGAGAACGCAACATTCACCAAATTTAATAAATTAGATGCCCCTAAATATTATGACAGGGAAGAAATATTGGATTGCTATTTTTATCATAAAGAAGATTTCTGCGGTGGAGCGTGGGATAAATTATATAAGGCGGAGTTGTTTGATGATGTAAGATTTCCGGAAGGAATTAACAGTGAAGATTATTATATGTATGCTAAAATTTATAGTAAAATAAATAAATTATACTATAATGATATATCTCTGTATTATTACCGGGTAAGGGAGAATTCCATATGTTCTACCAATACACTGAACAGTCATTCCTATGATAAGATTATAATATGTGATATGGTAAAGGAATTCGTGGATAATCAAATTCCGGAGAGAGCAGCGGATGCTGTTGCATTTCAGATTTTGGGAAGATATTCGACTTATTATGATTTAATGAAGAAAGAGCATGAAAAATCTGTTGAAAAAGAGTGGAAGCGGGAGTTAAGAAAATATAGAAAAAAGGCGATGAAACATAAAAAATTATCAATGAGTTTTAAAATAAAGTATTTGCTGTTTTCAACATCCGTGACCGGTTATATTAAAATGCAGAAGGTATTAAAAAAATATTAGGGAGAGATACCAATGAAAGAAATAATGGAGAAAGAACTGAGGCAGATTCAGGTTGATATATTAAAGTATATTGATCAGATTTGTAAGGAAAATGATATACAATACTCTATTGCATATGGAACATTGATTGGTGCTGTGAGACATAAAGGATATATTCCTTGGGATGATGATATTGATATCGTATTATTGAGGACAGAGTATGAGAAATTACTGGATATTTTATATAAGAAAAACGATGGATATCGGGTTTTGTCACCAAGAGATAAAAAATATTATTTTTCCTATGCAAAATTATCGGATGAAAGAACGATGCTGATAGAAAAGAACTGGAAGAAGATAGAAGGAATGGGGGTTAACATAGATATATTTCCTTTAGATGGGTGGCCAACGGACAACAGAGAAGCGTATTTCAAAGAGGCGATGCAATTAAGAAGTAATATAGAGAGTTGTATGACGGATATCTGGTATTACCATCCTAAAAAATATATGCGGGTGATAAAATATTTGGTTAGATATGGAAAAGTAAAAAAAATCAAAAAAAAGGAGAGCGACTACCATAAAACCAGATTAAAAGAATTCCTTGAGCAATATGATGAAAATCAGGAGTATGTAGGATATATACCGGATATGCCATTTGCATTATTTCCAAGAGAAATGTTTCAAAACTATACAGATATGAAATTTGAAAACGAGACATTTAGAGCTGTGAAGGATTATGATACATTTCTAAAACCAGTGTATGGTGATTATATGCAGTTACCACCAGAGGAAAAGAGAGTATCGAATCATGATTTTAAGGCCTATTGGAGATAATCACATAGGTTGATGAACGGTATTGATCAATTTTTGAAGGAGCACATAAATGAAGAGTAAAATAAGAAGGGTTGCCATATGGGGAATGTCGGATAATAAAGGAGGAATCGAATCTGTAATAATAAATATTTACAGACATATGGACAAGACAAAAGTACAATTGGATTTTTTGCTGCCACATGATTATGGGGAAATTGCTTATGAAGATGAAATAATTGCAATGGGAGGCAGGATATTTAGAATCATGTATTCAGAGAGGGAATCTCTTATTAAATCAAGAACATGCCTGTTAAAGTTTTTCCGCGAACATCCTGAAGTAAAAGTGGTGCATGTACATGCAAATTTCCCATATGCATTTCCCTTGGTAATTGCGAAAAAAGCAGGTGTTCCAATCCGTATTTTACATTCTCATAATAGTACAGAGCTGTTTGTGGGTGAGCCTGGAATTAAAGGTAAGATTAAGAATATAAGAAACAGCGTAGTCAAAAAACAAATAAATAGTGTACCTAACTTATATTTTTCATGCTCAGATTTGGCGGCAAAGTCCATGTTTAAAGATAAGGATTATGTGTGGGTCAAAAATGGCATTGATTTAAAAAAGTTTGATTATGATGAACAGATTAGAAATGAATTAAGAAGGGAATATAACATAAAGAAAAATGATAAAGTGATAGGGTTTGTGGGAAGATTAAGAGAACAGAAGAATCCTATATTTTTAATAGATATATTTAATGAATATACAAAGATAAATGATAGCACAAAATTAATAGTAATAGGCGATGGAGAGTTGCAGACAGAAATGAAAAGCAAAATAGAATATTATGGAATTGAAAATAAAGTAAGATTCCTAGGAAGCAGAAATGATGTATATAAGTGGTATCAGGTCTTTGATTTATTATTATTGCCGTCAATTTATGAGGGATTGCCGGTCGTGTTGGTGGAAGGACAGGCCGCAGGTCTGCCCTGTATTGCATCAGATGCAATAACGAAACAAATAAAGGTAACTGATTTATTACACTATAAATCAATTGGTATGTCCCCACAGGAGTGGGCAAATGACATTCATGATATATTAAGTAAAAGCAACAGAAGAAGTTATATGGACGAAATGAGGAAAGCCGGTTTTGATATAAAGCAGGCAGCAGAACAGGTGATGCAATATTATCTGAATGGAACATC
>JAUUNJ010000279.1 GCA_030844625.1 Roseburia sp.
ACACCCTTTTCCATCCACAATATTGGGGTTTTTTATTTTTTTCAGGAAACTTTTCTGACTTATGCACTTGGAGAGAAACACAATCTTTTTTTAATTTATATCCTGCAGGCATGGAAAAGGGCATGTCTATTTACCTCCTAATTTTTATTAATAATCGCAAATACACTTTATACTGTATGTATAATCATCATGATTTTCGCTTAATAGATTTACAACCCACGGTATTGCCGTAAACAAAGGCTTTGTTTTAAAAGTTGCCGTAATATCCAAACCCTGAAAGCATTTGGACATCATAAACTCTTTGTTGTATCTCTTTTGTATATTAATCTGTATTAAATCCATAATCCGGTAAACCAGATCATGATTCTCCATCAGCATCATTAAAATTTCCAAATACGAATCATAATCTAACCCTTTCTTTCCTTTATAATGTTCCACGTCTTTTTTTAGCAGATTGCTCAAAGTTGTATTCCAGCTTTGTCTGTTTTTGACTAATGGAACCTTTTCTCCTTGAAACAATTCTCTGACATCACAGACTGCTTCCGCCAGTGCCCATGCTTCCATAAGCACTCCTTTTATTGCCGGTTCTAAAAAGGGTAATCCAATTGCTGTTGCCGCCGATGCCGACACTGCTGAAATTTCTGACATTTTCTCTTTATCTGTAATAATATAAGCAAAATTCGCGGCATTTCTTATTGCAACCATTTTTTCTATGGTTTTTACCAGATTGTCTTTATCATTGTTTTTCCCGTTAATAATGTATTCCAATTCATAGGTTAATCCGGTATTCTTTTGGGGGCTCAAATAAGTACCAAATTTCATTTTGGCGTACAATGAAATAATCGCTTTATTCTTTGTTGCTCCCAATATTGAATTGTCTGTTTTTTGTTCTTTTAGTGTTGTAGGCAGATTTGAAAAAGATATCGTATTATTTGATATATTTGAAACATCATTGACTATTAGTGACAGAATTCCATCATTTAATAATGCTGATGCACTTTCATATATGGATTGGTTTTTCTTATCTTTTTCTGTTACCGAAGTAACCGTTAGAGATTCCAAATTATTTTCAACTGTCTCAATGTCTTTAACTGACTTTTTGACAACTTGAATATTTTTTAAATGAATATCTGAAAAGTCCGAAATGGCAAGTTCCTCATTCTCCTTTATTTTGTTCTCCACATTTTCTAATATTTTCAGATTATCATCTATGTAATCTCTGGCGTCAGATGTATAGCCATTTTCTTTTAAAAACAATTCTTTTTTTCTATCGTACTGATTTATCTGACTTATGGCACTGTGTACGTCACCTGCTTTCATATCAAGTTCCGTTATCAGTTCTCTATACTCTTCTAGAAAATTTTTAACCTTTTTATCATGATTCTTGTTATTACTTTCAGAATTAATATTTTTGTTTAAAATTTCTAATTTCTGACTCACTGCTTCTATTTTTTCTTTTAGCTTTTGGGTTTCTTTTAAATCTGCAACAATATTGTTTATATCATCTGCCAGATTTTTTAGTTCGTCACTATTATTATCGACTATATCTGTAACATCACCATTATCGGGCATCTCTGCCTCACTATTTTTATTGTACCCCTTTAACTTTTTAATTAAATTATCTGCAGCGTTAATGGTTCCCGCATATTTCATATAAGAAATAACTTGTTCGGTAAACAATTTTCCCTCTTCATCCGTAACATATTTCTGTTTGTTAATATCAATATTAACGAGATCCGTATTCATAAAGTTTGTGCCTTTACGCTTCAAATCTGCCATATTTATATTATCTTGTATGTATTTTTTCAGTTGCTCCTCTACAGGCTCATTCTCCCATACAAGTAATACACCATAGTCCTTATAAATCTGTTTTCCATACCCCGCCAGCACAGATTCTGCAGCCATATATGTATAACTTTTACTTTTTGTCTGAACTGCATTAACTCTACCCGATTCCGATATAACACTTATAAAAAGGATTACACTTACAAGCACTATACTTAAATAGATTGTTATACTTCCTCTGTTTTTCATAGTTCCTATTATGTTAAAATGCATTTATCTGAGTTCTGATGGAACCATATATGCCATTGGCAATAGACGAAATCTGATTTTTAAACACAAACGCCAATCCTACCAAAACAAGTATAATTAATACTACCTCTACCACTCCCATTCCACTTTCATCTTTTATTAGCTTTAATATTCTATTTTTTATTCTATTCATAATATATTCCTCCTATAAATTCATTGTACAAATTGCCGGAACAATGACTATTACAATTGAAATTACAAGCATTAATATCATAGGACCTAATAATTTTGTAGACATTTCCCCGCCCTCCTTTAATGCTGCGTTTTTTCTCTCCAACATTGCATTGTTTAATTCATTTTTAAGTGCATATGAAACTTCTTTCGAACCCCTTTTTAAGTTCTGTTCAATGATTCCTGAAAGCTTTATATAACAATGCAATCCACATCTGTTTCCATAATCATTTATTGCCTCCATTTCAGAAATCCCACTTTTCATTTTGATTAGTGACATTTCTAATTCTTCATATGCATATCTGAATATCTTCTTATTATTCTGTTTCTCTTCTTTATAATCCTTTACAATTCGTTCAATACCGGATTTTAATGACAGACCGGCATTATAATATAATAAAATTTTGCTGACAATTTCCGGGTAGTCTATCATCATTTGATGATTTCTTTTTTTTACCTCTTTTTTTATATCCTGATCTTTTAAAAAGAAAACCGCAATTGCCCCACATACGCCTGAAAATACAATCCATCCACCTGCTTTTGGAAGCACCTGATAATATTTTAAAGACTGTCCATTTATCTCTTTAGGCAGTTTTACTTTTCCATCATACTTATTATTTTCATCCACATACTTTTGAAGCTGTTCCTGTAAGTTTTTATTTTCTTCTTTTGGAAGAACATTAACAGCAAAATTATAATCGGCGGAAATTCCATTTAGAGACATTGTTGCAGTCAGGTTTACAATACTTCCCTGCTCTGGTACACTGTCTGAAATATTTCCGTCATAGTCTATAATCGTATCATCACTGATATTCCACGAAACACTGATATTATCCCCTATGCTGCTTACCAGATTCAAAGGTCTGTTTATTTTCTGTGTACTTTTGTTGGTTCCCAGAACTTTCTTTACTAATAATTCCTCTGTTTCCTTAAACAACTTATATGTCTCATCCGGCGTAAGTTCTTTTTTATTTATGTCAACCTGAATTGTTTCCTGCTGCCCCTTTTCATTTTCTGCAACAAATTCATATGTCATAATTTTTTTGCTATCTCTTTTTAATTCTTTTATGTCCTTTGATTTTTCTATTCTTTCTGACATACTTATGGACAATCCTATAAACAAAGAAATTGTGATCACCGCAATACTTATTGACAGTTTTTGCACAAAATATAGATACTTTTCTTCTTGAATATTTTCCTTTACCGTCAATTCCTTTATGGCATTATTTATTACACTGTTTCTGTTTATAAGTTTTTTGGGAAACCTGTCAACAATAAACATGGATACTCCGTATATTTTTATTAACCTATGTTCTTTTTTATTTATCCTTTTACGAAATGTTCGTCGATAAGGTATGGTGCATAAATAAAGTATTAATATTAATATGATTCCCGCACTGCATCCAGCCAGCATTTTTATCCCCTCTTTTTCTAAATTTCTACTTTTGTTATTTTTTCTGACCAGACAAATGCCGTCCCATAGCAAATCATACATACTGTCATAACAATTCTTCCAATCCAGCTCTGATACATTATGTCTAAAAATCCGGGCGATGCAAAACTTATGTAAACTATTAAGAAAAGTGGAATTATTGTCATAACTTTTTGTTCCATTTTTTTTGCATTAATTGTCACATTTATTTCCTCTTTTACGCTTTCCTTTAATACAATATCATCCGTTACACTTTTTATAATTTCTGTCATATTTCCCCCTGTTTTTTTTGCCACAGAAAAAATCTGCGAAAACATTTTTGCGTTTTTTAAATTGGATCGGTCAGCAAAATCAGCAAATACTGTTTCTGCATTAACATTTAGTTTCAGCCTTGAAATCATTAACCTTAACTCACCACATATATCACTGTCATATCCATAAATCGGAAGCAGATCTCTGTAACTTTCCCTAATTGCATTTTCAATAGAATAACCTGTGTTCATTGCGTCCGATACAGAGATAAGCAAATCTTTAAAACATGATTCCAGTTTTTCTAACTTTTTCTCATAGATTCTCTGTTTTCTTATGTTTAAAATGGGAATTCCCAGCGGGCTCATAATAACTCCAA
>JAUUNJ010000280.1 GCA_030844625.1 Roseburia sp.
AATATAATCTTCAATTATTGCCTTTACCGGATTGGCAAATTTCTTTTCTTTTATAAATCGAAGCAATTCTTTTGCTCTATGATTGTATTCTTCATCTGTAGAAATATTAGGATTATAAAAGACTACTGTTATATAAAAATATTGGGAGAGATACTCCAATACATAACTGCTACAGGGTGCACAACAGGCATGTAACAATAAGGTTGGTGTACGTTTTTCCCTCTGATTCTTTTCAATTAACTTTTCCAATTCTTTTTGATAATTTATATGATTCATTTTACCTCTGCAAAAGAGACAGGATAATTCCTGCCTCTTCATAACTAAAAATATTTTTTCCCTTTTTGTAAATCATTTTTATTAAGTTTTAAATATTTGTTATATGCCTGCTCTAAAATATTTTTTTCATTGGAAAATTTAAGCAGATGATAGGCTTCAATATATCTGTAATATCCCGAATGTAAAAAATATTCTTCGTGCTGTGGTCTACTGTAATAATTGTCAGCTGTCATCAAAAACCAATGTACTTCTTTCTCCACAACATCATGGGGAATGTTAAACGAATATTCGCTCTTTCCAACATAATCAATGATTCTGGCATTAACTCCAGTTTCTTCGCGTACTTCTCTTAAAGCTGTTTCCTCATAATTCTCGCCCTTTTCAACAGTCCCCTTTGGCAATACCCAACCTTCATACCTATTGCGATAATTTTTGTATAACAATAAAATCTTGCCACGAAATATAACCACACCACCACAGCTAACCGCCCTCTCCATAGCGTTCCCTCCTGTTCTTCAGTGTGTAATTAGCAGCCTTTAAAAGCATTATTCGCAATTTTATTCAACTATAATAACCATAAAGCTTTTAATTCTCTTCTGAATTTAGTATACAGGAATACTTGCACTATTTCAAGTTTGCAAAACTAAAAAATATCAATGTTTAGTCAAAATAAGTATCAAATATTTCTTTTGCACAGTTTACAGCAGAATTATTCCCCTGACGCATGTTTTCAAGCACCACGGCTATGGCTATTTTTTTCTTGCCTTTTTTAGCATATCCTATAAACCATGAATTAATATTATCATCTTTATCAAGTTCTGCCGTTCCGGTCTTTCCATATGCCTTATAATCAGCATTTGCCATGATTTTTCCGGTTCCATATTCACAAACGGCTCTAATATATTTATTGAGCTGTGCAGCTTCATCTTTTGTCATAAGTGTTTTATAGTCTTTTTGTTCTGCTTTTTTTTGAATTTCACCATTACTGTTTTCCACATAATCTACAACATATGGTTTCTTAAGAACACCATCATTTGCGATTGCTGACACAATCATTGCCATATGGGCTGGCGAAACCGTAGTTTTACCCTGTCCGATACTGGTCTGGGTAATATCAAATTGTTTTGACTCCTTATCAAGAGGAAATACACTTTGATTGTAATCCACTTCCAATGGCAGTTTGCTGTTAAACAATAACTGCTCTGCCGTTTTTGCAAATTTATTTACATTGAGCCCATCTCCTATTGTTGAGAAAGCACTGTTACATGAATACGCAAAAGCATCTGTCAAATCTTCATTATAATGGGCATGACCATCAAAACATTTTATGGAATACCCTTTAAACTTGGCACTTCCATTACAGTAATATGAAAAATTATTATATTTTTTGTTTTCTCTTATATATTCGAGAGTTGTGACAATCTTAAATATGGAGCCGGGAATATATTTACCCTGAGTAGCTCTGTTTAACAATCTTGAATCATTCGGATCATTTGCCAAATCATCCCATATTTCATCTATAGTTTCCGGATTATAAGATGGCTTTGATGCCATTGTATATATTTCTCCGGTATCAGGATTCATAATAAAAACTGCACCATCATTATTACCCAGACTGTTATATGCGGCTTTCTGCAGGCTGACACTTAACGTAGTATACACATCACAGCCTCTTTCAGTTGTATTGGTAAAATCATCTATAATCTTCTGTAGAGGGCTGGACTGGGTGGAGAGCAGGTCAAAATTACAAAGTTTCTCCAAACCATATTTTCCATGGGTTTTAATTCCTACAACATGAGCAAAGATTTTTCCATATGGATACTCCCTTGTGTCATCGCTGAGATCATCTTCCGTACCCTTAGTGTCAGTGTACGCCAGTTCCTTTCCGCTTTTACTGTATATTGTCCCTCTGACAACAGTATCTGCCTGTCCGTCTATTCTATGATTGTAACTGTTGTTAACCACATCCTGGCTGTCCACCACAATAAAATATATATAATATCCGATCATAAAAAAGAATATCACTGAAAAAACAATGGTGGTCAACATTGCCTGTCTATTTAATTTTCTTTTTTCCTTGCGAGCCGATTTTAATTTCCTGCGTGTGTTCGATTTTTCTGACTCTCTGCGTGTTTCTCGTCGTGACATTTCCTGTTCTTCCCTCCACCGGCATTTTTCTTCTGACCGGTTTCTTACTTGTTGTTCCTACAATTGCAAGTCCCTGCAAAATTGCAAAGACAATGAGTGTGCTTAATATAGAACTTCCGCCATAACTTACAAACGGTAATGTTACACCCGTTGACGGTATCATTTTTAATGCACCGCCGATTGTAAGTATTACCTGTACGGCATACTGTATACCAAGCCCTGTGCAAACCAATTTATTAAACAGACTTATCTGTTCCATGGCTGTGATGAGAAAAGCCATAAAACAGCTCAGGCAAACCAATATTAAAAGCATGGCAAAAACGGCACCAAATTCTTCTCCGATTGCAGAGAAAACAAAGTCCTGATGTGCAACCGGAATGTCTCCCGGCTGTCCCTGAAATAAGCCGGTACCGGTAAATCCACCGCTGCCAAGGGCAAACAGTGACTGTGTAACCTGATAGCCCTTTGTATCGATAATAGGCCATGGATCCAGCCATGCTTCCACTCTGACCTGCACATGAGAGAACAGTTTATACGCCAAAAATGATGCCAGTGAAAGTCCGCCTAACCCAATCAGAAGATATCTGGCTTCCGTGTCCCCACATATACCATAAACAGATAAATCATAAAAAATATAAGTGCACTTCCAAGATCTGTTGAAAACACAAGTATAATTACATATATCCCGGCAAGTACCGCCGAAAGAAATATATTTTTAAACTCTGTGGACCTATTCAACATTCCCGCAATAAAAAACACGAAAATAATCTTTACAAACTCTGAAGGCTGAAAAGAAAACCCTGCAATCTTCATGGACAACTTTGCCCCACCGGTAATCGGTCCAAATATCAGTACTATAATTAACAGAGCTATTCCCGCAATACAATATGCCCATGTCAATGATTTCCACATTTCAAACTTACTCATTAAATACGGAACAATTAAAGACGCCATAGTCACTATTGCCACAATAATAAACTGGGTGACACAATTGTTAAAATTGAATAACGGCAGAGTTTCCTCAAAACTCAGTCTCATCTGAATTATAAATCCAATGGTTAAGAGCATACACATATTACTCAGCACGGCTTTATTAATATTGGGATATATAATCGGAAAAATCCCAAGCACTACAATAAGATAACAAAGCTGTGCACCACCCATAACAATTACATTAACCGGATTAATCTCTGTCTGGTTCATGTATACAGTGACAATTCCTAATATGTAGGTCAGAAAAATAACCCCATTCTGTCTTTGAAAAATTCCTGATGCTTTATAGGGATTGCGGCATTTTAATGCACTAAAACACTCCCAGGTATAAAAAAGCATTAACAGAATAAATAAATATTTAGTTACGATAATCAAAAATGTACTCATATCTGATCTCCAGCAATCCTTTAAAGAACACCCCTTTTAAAATGCCCTCTTGTGGATTTGTTGTTCTCCCGGACTTCAGCACCTTCAATAAAAGCCTGCCTTGCCCTTTTTAGTATTGTTTTCATCTCTTCCTGATTTTCAAAAGTAAATGCCAGTCTGACAGAATCAGGATTCAGCCCATTTATTTCATCTTTAAACTTAAATAACGATAACGGCTTACAATTATACATAATGTTATAACAGTACTCGCAGATACATCTGACAGGAAAATAATTATTCATCCGGTCTTTTATCTTGTATACTGCATCATTGCCTGTACAGGAATTGCAGGTTTTAAGACAACAGCCTGCTGAAATCATTGCCGGCATATATCCATAAACAATCATTTCGTCTCCACTGCATCCCCTCTTCTCCAATTCCCTGTAATTGAGTTCTAACGGAACTGTTGTCTTATTTTGTCCGTTATCTGAATAATATTTCTTTGATATTATATTGTCCGCATAAACATTATAATCAAAAA
>JAUUNJ010000281.1 GCA_030844625.1 Roseburia sp.
GCAGTTAAAGAAATGCAATAAAATACAGATAATATTAGTTCATCTATTCAGCAGATCGGAAGATCATCAGATTCTTTACTGAAAAATTCTGGAGAAATGAAGAAGCATATCTCTGTTATGCAGTGTAGCAGCGGAGATATGACAGAGCAAATTAATGATATTGCAAAAAAGATTGTAGAAACGAGTGATACTGTTGAGCAGATGTCTGGAATTGTGAACAGCATTGAAAATATCGCAAACCAGACAAACCTTCTTGCGTTAAATGCATCCATTGAAGCTGCAAGAGCGGGAGAGGCCGGAAAAGGTTTTGCGGTAGTGGCTGATAGTATCAAAGGACTTTCAGAAGATACCTCGTCGGAATTGGCAAATATAAAAGCAATTATTAATGATCTGGTAGATAAATTTGGGCTGTGTACAGAAAATATCGGGTATGTGGTGGAAAGCAATGCTTCCAATATGGAAGATACTAAAGAAGTAATGGATGCGTTTGATGTACTAGATAAGGGGATCGCCGAAACGTCAGATATTGTTCTTAGAATTAATTCTATCATAAAAAGATCTGTGGAACAAATCACATCTATTAGTAATCAGATTGTAGATATTCAGCGTGGAGCGGAAAGTTCTGCGGCAGCAAGCGAAGAAGTAACCGCTTCTGTAGAAGAGTTAACTGCTTTAATGAATACATTGGATTCAAATTCAGAGGAGCTTACGCAAAAAGCTGATAATCTTGTAAATGAACTGGAATATTTCAAAGTTGATTAGAGAAGTATTTTATTGTATAGGATCAACCAAACTATTTTAAGGAGAGATTTTATGTTAGTAAGATTTATGCCAGAATTGGGAAAATACGCTATGAATTCATTAACGGTAATGCTTTTATTTTTGCTTGTGTTTGTGTCGACGGTTACGAAAGATATTCTTGAGGCAAAGAAGCTGCTAAAAAGATATGAGGCATTTTGGATATACCCTTTCCTGAGTGTTGTATTATTAATTGGATTTGCATTAAATACGGATATAACACTTAATTTATTCATTATGTTGGAGTTGGCCGCTTGTGTTAACTTATGGATATTGGAATACAGACGGTATAAAAAAGCAAGAAATGGTATGGAATCTTGTACTCTTTATATACCTATATTGCCGGATAATACAGTTATCGTTGAAAATCCTATGATGGATGGTGAGATGAAGGTATTGGGATTCATGTTTTACAATACAAGAACCATGGAATACGAAACTTATGGGACTGTATCGGATGAGACACTTGCGAATGTCAGAGATAATGATCCAGAGTTATATAAAAAGATCATGGACAATGAACCAGTTAATGCACAAGATTGTCCATTGTCATGCGTATGGGAAAGTAATATTCCAAATGAACATGATGAGTTGCTGCAATACATAATTGTGGAATGTATTTCTTTGTATTCTCAACAGCTTGTAGAGTTTTGCAAATACTTAAGTGAAGATTCAATAATTATTTTCCGGCTTTGTGGCAAGAGAAATGATGAAGTAAGTGTATCATGTGATAAGTATTTTTCAGATGAGACAATGACAAAATTCGTTGACAAAATTGATGAAGAATATAGGAAAATGAGGGAGAATCCATGAAAAAAATATTGGACGCCTGTTGTGGCAGCCGGATGTTCTGGTTTGACCGGGAAAACCCGGACGTCATTTTTACAGATAATAGGGAATTGGAAACAACACTCTGCGATGGAAGACATCTTCTGATTAAGCCGGATGTCAAAATGGATTTCCGCGATATGCCTTATCCGGATAACAGCTTTAAAGTAGTGGTCTTCGATCCACCGCATCTTATTCATGCCGGAACTGGTTCGTGGCTGCGGCAGAAATACGGAATACTTCCAAAAGATTGGCCCATATACTTAAAAGCCGGATTCGACGAATGTATGAGAGTTTTGGAACCGGACGGACTCTTCGTATTCAAATGGAATGAGGAACAGATCGCGTTGTCGAAAGTGTTGAAAGCGTTTGGGACAAAACCCTTGCTTGGAGATCAGCGAGGTAAGACCAGATGGCTAATTTTCATGAAATAACAAAGGAAAAGATAGGAGATGTTGACTATGGCATACAGAACTTACATCAACGATACGCAGGTGTTTGGTGATAACGAATATTACCAGGAATGGATTAAATACATCGAAAGCAAGGGCATCACAATCGATGAGGATGGTGGCTACGAGGGCGAACTTGATGATTTCATGGAAGCTCTGGATGTTGTTGAATCGATCGTAATGAGACTTGAATCAGAAAGACGGGAGAGGAAAAAGAATGGAGAAAAGTTTTTCTGTCAGAGTATTTTTGATTTGGGGAATATTTACGATGAAGTTGTTGAAAATCCGGAAGAAGAAAGCCTGTTGGATAAAGAATTTCATTTTCTCAAATGCGGATACATGTTCATGCCATATGCATTTTACAAAGCTTGTGAAGATATTCTCGAAGACAAAGGACATTCCTGGAAGGGAAGACATACAAAAATTTTCAAGTTAAAAGAAGGCTGCAAGATTAAAGTGAGTGCCAGTTAATAAGACTTATTGGAGAAAATATATGAGGAAGAGATTACTGTTTGTAGGTCTTTGCACCGCAGCTGTGCTGTCATTTACGGCATGTGCGGGTGCAGAGTCGAATGGAAAAGAAGTGGAAACACAAAAGGTTGAGGATGCGGTTCGGTCAATGGAAGAAGCAGCTACCCAGGAGCCGGAAACAGAAGACGAAATCCATTATACAGTGTATGTATATAACGAGGATGGAACGATTAAGCGGTCTTACAACGATGTGTTCGATGTAACGGTTCTCCGTAATGGGGTTGTTCAGATCAGCATGTATAAGGAAGGAAAGGAAACCCGGCTGTTGGTAAATGAGCAGGTGGAAATTGTGCAAAAGAGAGTTACAAACATTGTTCAAAAAACAAAGAAAACAGAAGAATAGGGAAGAAGTGAGGGAAGATCATGGATATGTATTCGCGGGTATGCGTTGTATGCAAACAGAAAAATTCATCGCGGAACTTAAATCAGCTGCGTGTGATTGAGCAGTTTGTTAAGCAGAAGATAAGTGCAAAAGGGAAGAAGTCAAAAGACAGCGATCTTGCAGAAAGAATACAGTTCATCCAGGCGATGACGATGTATTCGCATGAAAATTGCCAATATGGTTTGTACTGTTCAATTTTAAGCGATCGGAGGGTCAAGTTCAATCAAATGGCAGAGGATATTGCGGAGGATATTCTTTGGTATATTCAGTCTGCTGATAAAGCGGAGATACAGGAACTTCTTCGGTATTTTCAGGGGTACTTTCCTGCTGGGTATAAGTGGATCGAGCGGTACTGGCATTCCATAGAAAAGAAGTAATAAGAGGTAGCAAGCATGAAAAGATATATCATTGCATTTGGAGTTTCATTTTTATTATTGGTTGTATGTGG
This sequence comes from Roseburia sp., assembly GCA_030844625.1. Classification (GTDB taxonomy): domain Bacteria; phylum Bacillota; class Clostridia; order Lachnospirales; family Lachnospiraceae; genus Eubacterium_G. The sequence goes on from JAUUNJ010000281.1 coordinate 3,440, forward strand.
CGTATTTCTGTTTGGATCTCGATATGGTCTATATGCATCGTTTTTCCCGTATTTTGTGTGTTTGGTATAGCGTTTATGCTCAAAAGAAGAAAGGATTTGCTTATGACGGAACATCAAAAAGAGATTTTGTATAAAAAACTATATGGCGAAAAAATCAAAGAATGGAAACGGGATACTGTATTTGTAGTGATGTGTTCTGTATGTTCATTAATTTTGTTTACATATCTTTTAGTTTTTATTGCAAAAGTGCTAGGAAAATATAAATTATTTCAATTAATGGTAATTATTATACTTATTTTGGGTATATTTGGTCTTGTAATGGATGCATTGTGCTTTGTTCTTTGTATTTCTACAATCATGTATTATCAAAAATTGTCAAAAGATTTTACAGAATATATTAATGCAGGGCTTTGCAGTGTTAACGAAAAACAGGATTGTAACGGACAACAGATTTTTTGTGTAGATATGGGGAAATATTTGCAAAAGGAGATTTCGGTGAAAAATATGGAAGAGTATATCGGAAACTTTAAAATGGAAAAGATGGGAAAATAGCAATGTCAGAATTAACGTCGGAAGAACGGCATAAAAAACAGCTGGCAAAGATTCAAAGTCAATCCTACTGTTGAAAAACTTGGAAAACAAAAAGAGCTGCCGTCGCAGCTCTTTTTTGCATTGGATAAATACCTTTAATTACATACAGTCACGTTTTGCAATTTGTTTAGGTACTAAAATTAATCTTCCACAACTTTTCATTTCGAAAGATTATACACAAAGTATATCATTTACCATGGATTCTGTCAAGAGTTAAGAAGATAGTCGTATTCTTCCCTAAAATGAAATTTTAAATTCCACTGCCCTACAGGGCGGTAGAATTTAGTCCTG
>JAUUNJ010000282.1 GCA_030844625.1 Roseburia sp.
TCAAAAGTTGAAGAATTGATCAAACAGAATGAGGACAGATTAAATGAACTGGATGAAATGCTTGAGGATCCTGCCATTTCTACCAATTCGGCAAAACTTAACGAAATCAGTAAAGAACAAAACGAAATAAGCCGGAAGCTGGATCAGTTAATGGATGAATGGGAACAATTATCCGATCAGCTATAATATTTGTTGTCTTTTTGGTCAATTTATTTTATACTTATTTTATGAATTTTAACGTTTAAGGAGACATTATTATGGAGAATAGAAAAGTTGTTGTTGCTTTAGGAAGAAATGCATTCAGCGAATCTTTTCCTAAACAGCATGAGCGTGTAAAACTTGCTGCAAAAGCCATTGCAGATCTGGTGGAAGAAAAATGTGAAGTTATCATTACACATAGTAATGGTCCACAGGTCGGAATGATTCAGACAGCTATGACTGAGTATTCCAGACTTGACCCGGACAGAACTGTTGCACCAATGTCGGTCTGTGGAGCAATGAGTCAGGGATATATCGGTTTTGACCTTCAGAATGCAATTAGAACCGAATTATTACATAGAGGAATTTATAAACCTGTCAGCACAATTCTTACACAGGTACGAGTTGACCCTTTTGACAAAGCATTTAACGCACCTTCAAAAGTTATTGGACGCCTTATGACAAAGGAAGAAGCTGAAAATGAAAAGAAAAAAGGAAATTATGTAGAATACGAAGAGGATCAGGACGGTTACAGAAGAATTATTGCCAGTCCCAAACCAATAGATATTTATGAAATTGATGCCATAAAAGCATTGGTTGATGCTCACCAATTGGTAATTGCTGCAGGCGGTGGTGGAATCCCTGTTCTGGAACAGCATACAGGTCTTAAAGGTGCCAGTGCCGTTATCGAAAAAGACTACACGGCAGCCAAATTAGCCGATATGCTTGATGCTTCCACTCTTATGATTCTTACATCAAGCGACTATCTGACAGTAGAAAAAGATGGTTCCACAGAAGAATTAAAGGAACTTTCCAAGGAAGAAGCCCAAAAATTAATTGAGGATGGATATTTCGATCCTACCACTTCACTTCCTAAAATTGACGCTTCTCTTTCCTTTGTACTTGCCGGAGAAGGAAGACGGGCCATCATCACCAATCTGGCGAAAGCAAAAGCCGGAATCAGAGAAAAGGTAGGAACAATTATTAAGTAATTCAATAGAAATTTATTATTAAAAGGAGCTGAAATTAAAATCAGCTCCTTTTAATAACTTTTTCCTATTCTTCAATTTCATTGTAGCTTTCTGCGAAGAAATACTCTTGCGAATTTAATGGGTCTGTAATCATCTCTTTTTTATGATATTCTCCATTTCTGTCCATCACCCTTGCCTTTACATTATCATTTAACATAATATAAAACATATGACGTATTCGCGTCTTTATATCCTCGTCATATATTGGCGTTGCCACCTCTACTCTTCTTATTGTATTTCTTGTCATGAAATCTGCGGATGAAATATAAATTTTGTCTCTGTCCGGCGTTCCGAAAATATAAATTCTGGAATGTTCCAAATATCTTCCCACGATACTCTGAACCCTGATGTTTTCCGTATAACCCGGGACATCTGCAATCAGGCAGCATATTCCTCTGATAATCATATCAATTTTTACTCCCGACTGTGACGCTTCAATCAGCTTATCCATAATCTTCTTATCCGTAAGAGAATTAAACTTTAATCCTATGTAGCCCTCTTCTCCGTTTTTAACATGCTGTATTTCTGATTCAATCAGATCCAGCACTTTATCCTGAAGACATTTGGGTGCAACAAGAAGATGCTCCGTCTTTTCCATTACCTGGGCCATACATATTTTATTAAATGTTTCTCCCACTTCTGATGCAATATCTTCGTTGGCAGTCATTAAAGAAAGGTCTGTATATAACTTAGATGTTTTTTCATTGTAGTTGCCGGTACCAATCTGGCTGATATGTTTAATTTTATTATCTTCACTATACGAAATAAGACATATCTTAGAATGCACTTTTGTATAATCAATGCCATATATGATTCTACATCCGGCATCCTCCATTCTTCTGGACCATTCAATATTATTCTGTTCATCAAATCTGGCACGAAGTTCTACCATTACCACAACTTCCTTGCCGTGTTCTGCAGCATCGATCAAAGCTTCAACGACCTGTGAATTCTTTGCCACTCTGTAAAGTGTCATTTTTATGGAAAATACTCTTGTATCGTGAACTGCCTCATGCAAAAGCCTCAAATATGAACTCATACTTTCAAAAGGATAGCTTAACAGCAAATCCTTTTCTTCTATCTGCTCAATCATGGAACGGCTTTCATCCACATAAGATGATATCTGTGGAACACGCCTGTTATAGAACAATTCTTTTTTATTTCTGAGAATATCCTGAATCTTATAAACAAAGGACATCTCTAAAGGAGATTCCGAATAAAAGGTCTGGTCTTTTTTTAAATCCAGTTCTTTACAAAGACTTTTTATGACCTTTTCATCAAGCACTCTTGAATATTCCATTTTTACCGGACATAATCTTCTTCTGATTTTAATAAGTTTCTCCATAGATTCTCTATAATTAATATCCTCATCAGAAAAAGCATCATCAACATCAATATCCGCATTTCTGATAATTCGAATAAGTGACTTACTCTTTACAGTATATTTATCAAAAATATCCGGCATAAAATGAAGAATAAGTTCTTCCACCAGCATATACTTATGACTGTCTGACGGAATCGGAATCAGTCTTTCAAATAAGCCATTACTGCACGGTACAATACAGAGTTTTTCACTATTTTTTGTTCCAAGAAGCGCCACCGCATAAATATCCTTATTATTTAAAAATGGAAACGGCTGTTTTTTACCAATAACCTGCGGTGACAGCAATGGCATTATGGAATTACGGAAATATTTTTTCAGAAAAATAGAATCTTCGTTTTTAATGTCTTTAAAACTGATTAACTCTATTCCCTGTTCCTTGATTTCGTCCATAAGTTCAAAATAGACATTATCCTTCTCTTTCAACAGTTCTCTCGTAGATTTGAAAATCTGATTCAATTGTTCGCCGGCTGTCATTCCTGTCTTATTTTCCTTTTTTGACTTGGAAACAAGCATCTGATCATAGATAGATCCAACACGAACCATAAAGAACTCATCCAGATTGCTGGTAAAAATATCCGCAAAGGTTATTCTTTCACATAAAGGAACCTGTCTGTCAGCAGCTTCCTCCAGCACACGCCGGTTAAATTTCAGCCAGGAAAGTTCTCTGTTATCATAACAGGTTCTTCCATACCCTTTTTTTGTTTTTCTTTTTTTTATTACATCTTTTTGATTTTTTAATTTCTGTTCACCCTTCTCTTCCATAACAAACTCATCCTTCGCTATTCTATTCTGCTCTTTTATTTTACGCTTTATACACAACCTGCTCTTAATAAAATTTATCAATCTCCCAAACATATTCCCAACATTTTAGCCTGTTTTATAATTTCATCATCTGTTTCAACCATCTTTGTTTTTTCTACTGCCTGACTTAACGAAATACTTGTAATCTGGTTATTCACCACACTGACCATTCGACCATATTCTTTATTAAGTATAAGTTCTGCCGCTTTTGCACCCAGTCTGGATGTTAATACTCTGTCATATGCACATGGATTCCCTCCACGTTGAACATGCCCCGGAACAGTAACTCTGACTTCCCTGTCAATTACATTATTTAACTCCGCTTCTAATCGATATCCTGCAGAAATATATCCTTCTGATTTTCTCTTAGCCTTTAATTCCTTTTTGGAAAGTTTGCTTTCCTCTTTTGAAATAATTCCTTCTGCGGCGGCAATGATAATGTATTTTTTCCCTTCCTCAGTCTTTTTGTTGATTACTTTTTTAATCTTATTAATATCATATGGAATCTCAGGAATAAGTATGATATCTGCATTTCCTGCCAATCCTGCATGTAATGTCAGCCATCCTGTCTTATGTCCCATTAATTCTACAATAAATGTCCGTCCATGAGATGCTGCTGTAGAATGTATCTCATCAAGATTCCTTGTCGCAATATCAATGGCTGACTGAAATCCGAAGCTGATTTCTGTACCATTAATATCATTATCGATTGTCTTCGGCAGAGTGACAACATTTAACCCACTTTCAGACAACAGATTCGCTGTCTTATGAGATCCGTTGCCTCCAAGAACTACCAGACAATCCAACTGCATATTCCTGTAATTTTCAATCATGCATTTCACTTTATTTCTTCCTTTTTCATCAGGAATATTAATTTTTTTAAAGGGTTGTCTTGATGTTCCAAG
>JAUUNJ010000283.1 GCA_030844625.1 Roseburia sp.
TCTGCGCCATGACAGAACCGAGAGTTTATCACGAGGGAAGAAATCTTTATGAAGTGTACGGTTTTATGTGCCAGAGCCATGAATTAAAACCGGAAATCCTACAGGTTCTGGCAGACAGCATTTTGTTTGAAGGATTTTAAATATCCGTCCATTTTATAACGCAGGGAAGGAGGAAACTGATGCCAAACCAAAAAAAAGATACACCAATGCAGATCACTGTAAGACTGTACCGGCAACATGATATGGATCTTGTCGGTCTTTACCGGACAAAAGATTTTAAATTCCAGAGACATATGAAAAATGCTTTAAAAGCATATGCTGAGGGCAAGGATTACCGCATCAATCATCCAGGGGATGAAGATATCCGGAAAGGATATGTCCCGAAAATTGTACAGATGCATATCTATTTAACCGTGGAACAGGATGCGGATGCAATCTCGGCACTTAAAACAATAAGAGAAGGATATAGGGGCGCTTTTCTGAAAGCCCTTTTTCGGAAATATCTAAACAACGAACCGCTTGAGGCCTATAAGGATAGAAAAGACTTAATCTTTAATGCTGAGGAAGATTATCTGGAAGCCCCTGAAGAGGCAGCAGGAAATAAGAAAGAATACGACAAAAGCAGGAAAGACTTTGGAAAATCCGGATGTGATAACTCTGCCGGGGTATCCGCAAAAAAGGATAACTGGAAAGAAAAGAGTATACCCCCGTCAGGAAAGCCGGCGCACAATCAGCACGACAGCAGGAATGGACAGTCCGGTGCCCCAGAAATACAACAGGGTCATCACGCCGTGCAACAGCATCAGAAAGAAATTGAATACCGGAAACAGAAGGAAAATCAGAAAAAGATGCAGGATCATCAAAATTCTGACAGAAACCGCGCTCTCGCATCCGATACGAAACGGGAAGAACAGTGGCAACAGAACAGAACGCAGGAGACAAAAAACGGCAATCAGAATACACCAAATCCGGCAAAAAACCGTCACCAGATGAACGGCTTAGAGAACGGGGGAAAAAAATTTTCATCTCATGAGAAAAATGTGGGGACAAATACCCAAAAAGAAGATATAATGGATGAAAAAGGACGAAAGGCAGATTCCGGCCATACATCCGGAACCCCGAAGAAACGCGAAGCTTATCATCCGGAAGAAAAGACGGAAGATAAGCAAAAATTCAGCTTTTTCGATGATGGAATCGATGAAACGTCAAAAAATGACGCTCCGGCTGAAATCCCGTTCCGCAAAGAAAGACCGTCAGAAGCGGACACAGATATTCCATTTTCATTTTTCGACGATCCAGACGGTGACGCGAGTGAATTACTGGCACAGATGAACAATTTGGCTCATTAAAGAAAAGGGAGGAAGAAAATGAGTAACAGAATTAACCAATTAATAGAAGAATTAAGAGAGCAGTGCATTGCCGAGCGTCGTCCGCTTGCGGTATTTGTTGCAGATGAGACCGGCGAGGGGACTGAGTATGAATCGTGTATCCTCACCCCGATGCATCTGCAGCGTCCGTTGAAGAATGATAAGATTACTCCGCTTGTTTCTCTTTTGAATAAAAAATTCCGTATCGAATTTGCAGATGAGCAGACACCGGAAGATATAGAAGGTGCTATTTTTGAACAGCTGCGGGATGAACTCAATTAAGAACCCCAAAAATCTGACGTCCAGTAGCACCACATTGCAGAAGAGAGAGTATCTTTTTACAGGGTATTCTCTCTTTTTCGCTGTTAAAACACCATGGCATATTAATAAGTATATAAGAGAAAGAAAGGATTGTGTTTGATATGTTAGAAGAAAACTGGTGTGGAAATTTTTCAAAGCCACTTGCGGTGTTTAATAAAGCTTTTATCCGGCGCCTCGGAAAAGGTCTTCATCCGTATATCCAGCTTGAAGGAAGCGAAAAAGACTGCGCATACTGTATTAATATGGAAGCCCGACTGTTTTATGACAACGGACTCTATGAATCAGATAAAGTACTCCTTTTTAAACCGTATTCTGAAAACAGGGGAGTATATGCCGCTGGGGAATGGGTAGATGCGAACATTCCGTTATACAAAAAACTTTCAGAGAATGGTTGCCTGTTGTTCTTTACCAGTGGAAATGTACAGCGAGCAAACCATTATGACGTAACCGGGTGCGAGGCATATTCATTCCGCGAACAGTTTCTTAAAGCGAGTGATATGCCGTGTGAGGAAGGAATTTTTGATATTGTCATGGAGAAATATCCGGATGTACTTGGGTATGATATCGGAACGGCTACAAATAATACGATACTCTGCCATTATTCCCAGTATGACGATGATATCATCCATGCTGACGATTTCAAATGGGTAGAAGAGGGGAAAGAAGAGAAAACAGATGATCCTTCCCTAAATTTGGAAAGAAAGCCTGAAACTGCTGAAAAAGAAGAACAGCATACAGTAACGGTTAATGAGCCTGTTGAGACAACCACTGAAGAGCCATGCGAAGAACCTGCACCGCAGGAACGGGATCAGAGTGCAACGGATGAAGATAAGGAACAGAAACTGACGGACAAGGATAATCCAGTTCCGGCTGAAGAAAATGCAGAAAAAGATGACTTCAGGACGGATGCACATGACACACCGGATGATAAGGAACCCGAGAAAGAGTCTGCGGAAGAAACAGATACGGTTAAAGAGCCGGCAAAAGACGAAAAAGTAGCACGGGTAAAAAAACAGCAACCGGAAGCAGACAAAGAGAAACCAGCCACAAAGAAAACTCCAAAGAAGAAAAGAAATGCATATGGATTAACAGAGGAAGATGAAAGATATAATCAGATGCTTCTTTCAGAAATCCGCAAAGAGTACACGGAGCTCTTAAAATATATTATTTCCCTGAAATCATCCATATGGAAACCGATTAAGAGAATAGTGCGTAATTCACTAGAGACAAATGATTACAGCGAGTCAGTTATCCTGAAATATCTTGAATTATCAAAGGATATTACTACAGATCTTTATACTCGTCTGTATACTGTCACAGAACCGATCCGGAGAAAATTTGAAGATGGTGTAAAAAGAGAATACAAAAAACTTGTATGTTATAATTGCAGTGCGCAGTGGAAGGTTGATGTTACTTTTATGGGGAAAGATCACGATGAATCCGAATGCCCTATTTGTCAGTCATCCATCGGCTACGACAAAGATTAAGACATATGTTATAAAAAAAAGGTAGCATCCTTCTTTGACAGGAACAACTCCATTGCAGTTCTTAGTGCTGTTGTTTATGAAGCCTATCATATTATTAATTGATTTTAGTCTACAGACTATGAGTTACTTTTGACAGGAGATGTTTATGAAATTTTATTCTTTATTTGATTTGATTGATTATAAAAGACAGGAATATGGTCATACAGAGAAGGAAATGTATGATTTTTTTAGAAAACGCAAAGTGAAAAAATCAGATATCGTTTTTTATAAAGATAGTTGTGCAATAAGCCAATCAAAAAAATTAATGAGTGCTGTTGTTGAATATACAGGAATGTCAAAATTGGAAGTGTATTTAGCGATGGGAATTGTACCTGAAGAGTATAAATCAGATTTTTTTGATAATATCCATGAGATATCAAAGTTGCTTGAAGTGAAGAATTCTACAAATGAAACGGAAGACGTTAGGATGGATACATTCTTTGAAACAAGTTTGGGAAAACTGTATAACGCTGATTGCTTAAAAGTGTTAGCAACTATAGAAGATGAATCGGTTGATACAGTATTTGCAGATCCACCGTTTAATCTTAAAAAAGTGTATGACGAGGGCATAAATGACAGTCTTTCTACTACCCAGTATATTGAGTGGTGTTATAAATGGATAGAAGAGTGCATTAGAATACTAAAGCCGGGAGGATCATTGTATATTTATAACATACCCAACTGGACTATTGTTTTCTCTGAGTTCTTAAATAAACGGATGACACTCAGAAGTTGGATTGCAGTGGATATGAAATTTAGTCTTCCAATTAGTGGAAGACTTTATCCGGCACATTACGGATTATTATATTATGTAAAAGGGGAGAAACCTAATACATTTAATAACCAAAGAATTCCATTGATGACATGTAGACATTGTGGAGGAGAGATAAAAGATTATGGAGGATATAAAAATAAGATGAATCCTAAAGGGGTAAATGTTTCTGATGTATGGACTGATATTTATCCTGTAAGGCATAAGAGTCAAAAGAATCGTGAATATAATGAATTATCAATAAAAATGTTAGATAGAATTATATCTATGTCTACTAAGCAAGGAGATATTGTATTTGATCCTTTTGGAGGTAGCGGGAC
>JAUUNJ010000284.1 GCA_030844625.1 Roseburia sp.
TCTGTGCCAGTATATTTTTTATGAACATCTCCATCCATAATTTTCAGATCTGCATAAACAAAATCAATATATTTCATGGCTTCCTTATAAATATCCATAGGAATATGAGATGCGGTCTCAATCGTTGTTGTAATGCCTCTTTTTTTAATCCTCTTTAATACTTCTATGGCAAACTCATGCTGGAATAAGGGTTCTCCACCTGATAAAGTTACACCTCCTCCATATTTGAAAAACGGCGCATCTTTACAGGCGTCCTCCACCACTTCTTCCACGGTCATTTCCTTTGAATCCATTGTCAAGGCTCCTGAAGGACAATAATCTATAATTTCCATCCAATCTTCCCGTTTTGTTATATCCAGTTTAATCTTTCCATCTTTTAAATACATACCGCCACATTTTGCTTTCTGGATACATGTATTACAATGGATACATTTATTTGGAAAATACAACGGTCTCTGCTTTATTGAAATACCTTCCGGATTCTGGCACCAGACACAATTCAGGGTACAGCCTTTTAAAAATATTGTTGTCCTGATACCGTGCCCATCGTGGGTGGAAAACCGCTTAAAATCAAAAACCAGCCCCTTCATATATTCATCCCCTTCTGCCAACTGTTCACTCTAATCTCTTCACCAGCTAAATGTCTTTATAGCTCGTTCTCGCAATAATTTCATCCTGCAGTTCTCCTGCCAGTTCAACAAAGTATGCTGTATATCCTGCAACTCTTACTGTCAGGCTCCTATACTGTTCCGGATTCTCCTTTGCTGCTTCCAAATCTTCCTTTCTTACCACATTAAACTGAATATGTGGTATTTCAAGATCCACAAAAGTTCTGAGCATTTTTGCAAACTTATCAATTCCCGCTTCTGTTTTAAAAAATTCAGGTAAAAACTTCATGTTGAGAAGTCCTCCGTTTGTTGTCCAGCTCTTATCAAGTCTTGAAACGGATTTCAGAACAGCTGTTGGTCCATGCTCATCACGTCCATAAACCGGAGACATTCCACCGTCTGCTAACGGTGTACCGGAATATCTTCCATCAGGAGAAGCTCCAACATTTTCGCCCATCGGTACGTGGGCAGAAACGGTGTACATTCCGGTGTGATATAATCCACCACGGTAGTTTGTAAATTTACCGATTCTCTCTCTAAAATATTTCGCCCATTTAGCGCCTAAGTCATCCACCCACTCAACATCATTTCCATATTTGGGGACCTTATTAAGGAGCATTGTCCTCAGAATCTCATCATCTGCAAAGTTGGTTTCAAGGGCGTGAAGAAGTCTTTCTCTTGAAACCTTCTTCTCATCATAAACCAACTGTTTAATTGCTGCTAAGCTGTCTGCCAGATTTGCCACCTGAATCATCTGAATTCCAGACAAGTTATATTCTGCTCCACCGCTTGTTACATCCATGCCCTTTTCCATGCAGTCTTTAATTACCGCGGAAAGGAAAGGTGTAGGAAGCAAATCCATATGTGCCTTCTCAACCTGCTCACAGCCAAGAATCATCTTATCCATAAAATAATCTATATTGTGCCGAAAAGCTTCCTCTAACGCTTCAAACGTTTCAAAATCTGTAAGCCTTCCTCTGTCCTCTGCCAGTTGCTCTCCTGTAATGAGACATCTGCCTCCTGTCAATGTAAGTTCTAATGCCTTATTTAAATTAAACATAGCCGCATCTGACCAGCCAAGATTATTTCCCTGTGTTGTTAATTCAACACATCCTACAATGGCATAATTTCTTGCATCAACCGGATCAATCCCAAGATCATTTATCATTGCCGGAATGACAGCCTTGTCATTAAAGAACTGAGGCATTCCGCTTCCAAGAGACACGACCTTAATTGCCGCTTTTAAAAGCTTGTCACTTGTTTTCTCATTCAGTCTCACCGAAAGATTCGGCTGCGGAAGCCCCATATGTTCCTGCGCTTTCAAAAATAGATATGACAATTCATTCTCATATGCGTTTCCATCTGCATCCATTCCCCCGATGGCAATGTTAAATCCAATGGGAAATCCTGCGAAAAACTTTGCGCTGTTAGAATTTCTCATATATACAATTTCATTAAATTTAAGCCATAAGTTTTCGATGATATCAAGAATCTCCTGCTCTGTTGCCAGCCCTGCATCTTTGTCATGTTTATAATATGGGTACATAAACATATCCATCCTGCCTGGAGAGAATGAAGATGCGTTTGACTCCATCTGAAGAATTACGAACAAAAACCAAAGGGACTGTGCTGCTTCGTGAAAAGTCTCTGCCGGTCTCTCTGAAATATTCCTGCAGATCTCTGCAACTTTTCTCATATTATCAGCCCATTCAGGATTATCCTCTGCCTGCTCTAACAAAAGGTCATGATATCGCATGATAAAATGAATTGTTCCATCCATTACAGTCACAACACTCTTATAGAATAATTTCTTTTCTTCCTCTACCTCTTTTGAGAGATATTCTTGTGCCTCAGCCTTTAATCCTGCCGGTCCTTTTTTCAACCATCCTTCGCAATCTGGATTAATATGTCCCTGAGCATGGTCTTTCTGGTTAATCTTCGCCACTTTAGAAATCTCGTCAATTTCCTTACCGTAACGTGCTTTCAGCACATCCTCAAGAGACTTGCCCTGCCAGTAAGGATAAATTATTTCTCTGAAATATCTGATATCTTCTTCATAAACATTAAATTTGTCTTGTGGTCTTGCAGGAAGTGTTTCAAACTCCTTATTGACCCATGTACTTCCACTCTCTGGAAAAACAACCCCATACCTTACACCGGCTGTTCTGTTTCCTATAATCAATTCTTCCGGTTCTACACGAATATTTATTTGTTCCAGACAAGCCTTAAGGGAATATGCTCTCTGCATAATTCTAGGTTCATCCTCATGTTGTTTATATGTTTCAGTAATAATTTTCGCCTGCTCTATTGATGCATATCTCGGAACGGAAAGCATTCGTTTTTTAAGAATTTCAATTTTGTCTGACATTTTTAAATTTTTCATTCCAGCACCTCCTGCGTTTTATGTTTTTATTCTATGATAGGAAGTATGCAAAGTCAACAATTTTTTATTGTTTTTTATTATTTTTTATTGTTTTTTATTATTTAAGAGAGGCATTCGTTTTTTGAGTTATTCTTTCTATAATAAAAGGAGCCGACTATTATAAATCGACTCCTTTTTATATTAATATATTTCCAAATTATATTTTCCAAGTTTTTCAATAATATCTGTCTCTGGTTTTTCATCTAAAATTACACCTGTAAAATCATCCACGTTGGAAAATCTGTAATTTCCATCTTTTGAAAATTTTCTGTTTTCTAACATCATATATGAAGCATTACTGGACTCCATGATCACTTTCTTCGTCAATGCATCATCTACTGCATACGTATAAACTTTATTGTGTTCCAGTTCTACACCAACCACACCCATAAACGCCTTGTCAAATCTAAACTCTGCTATCTGCTTATTTGTAATTGCCCCAACAAAACCATCCCTGCCTCTGTTCAAAGTCCCTCCCACAAAAATCAGTTTTGTATCTGATGGAGCCGTAAACGACATCATTACATCTATCATATTCGTAACAACTGCAATCTTTAAATTAGCCTCAACAATTAATCTGATCAACTCAATATTGACAGTTGAAATATCCAGAAATATCACATCGCCTTCTTCAATCAATTTAAATGCTTTTTTGGCAATTGCCTGTTTTTTGGGAATATTTTTTCCCTTTCGCTGGGACACATATAGTTCATGCGTATTGACTCTGTTCTTTACCGCACCACCGTAAGTTTTCTTTAATAAACCTTTTTTTTCAAGCAGGGATAAGTCCTTACGAATACTGTCTTCCGTAACATCAAATTTTTCACTTAACTCTTTTACCACAACAGAACCTTCTTTATTTACTGTTTCAACGATTATATTCTGTCTTTCTTTAGCCAGCATACAGTCCCCTCCTTAGTAAAATTCCTAACTTTATTTTCTGTCATTTTTTTGTATTTGTCAATGTTAGATAATTCTTTATGGTTTGTCCTACTCCGCCTTCATTATTCCCAAACTCCGTTGCATATCTGGCAGAATCCTTTGCTTTCTGGTTTCCGTTTTCCATTGCATAAGAATATCCTGCATATTGAAGCATTGTAGCGTCATTTGCCGAATCCCCAAATGCCATAATATTTTCAGGTCCTACCCCAACCTTATCTGCAAGCCATGCCAGCGCTTTTCCCTTGTCCGCACCTTCCTTTGTTATTTCCATATTTCCCGAATATCCTGCGGAATATACTAACCCGGGAATTCCCTTCAATTCTTCTAATAATG
>JAUUNJ010000285.1 GCA_030844625.1 Roseburia sp.
TCGGATTGGCAGATGCAGGTAATATCTATGGAAGACTTACAAACTCTACACAGGGAGTTTTTGAAGACAGAATTGCAGCGTTAGAGGGTGGTGTTGCAGGTCTGGCAGTGGCATCCGGTGCGGCTGCTATTGCATATACAATTCAGGCGTTGGCAGGTCAGGGAGAGCATATTGTGGCACAGAAGACAATTTATGGTGGTACATCAAATCTTCTGGCACATACATTGACGAATTATGGAATCACAACAACCTTTGTAGATGCACACAATCTGGAAGAAGTAGAAAATGCTATTCAAGATAATACGAAAGCAGTTTATTTAGAAACTTTAGGTAATCCGAACAGTGATATCCCTGATCTTGATGCGATTGCAGAGATTGCACACAAGCATGGACTTCCGGTTGTTGTAGACAATACATTTGGTACGCCATATTTGATTCGACCAATTGAGCATGGTGCAGACATTGTGGTTCATTCTGCAACAAAGTTTATTGGCGGACACGGAACATCTCTGGGTGGTGTCATTGTTGATGGCGGTACATTCGACTGGGCAGCAAGCGGTAAATACCCTGGAATTTCAGAGCCAAACCCTAGTTACCACGGTGTAAGATTCACAGAAGCAGCAGGAAAGGCGGCATTTGCTACATATATCAGAGCTATATTGCTTCGTGATACAGGTGCTACACTTTCACCATTTAATGCATTTATCCTCTTACAGGGTACAGAGACACTTTCTTTAAGACTGGAGCGTCATAATGAGAATACAAAGAAGGTTGTGGAATATCTTTCGAATCATCCATTGGTGGAAAAAGTAAATCATCCGTCATTACCGGAACATCCGGATCATACGCTTTATGAGAAATATTTCCCGAATGGCGGTGCCAGCATCTTCACATTTGAAATTAAGGGAGGACAGGAAGAGGCTCACAAGTTTATTGATAATCTTCAGTTATTCTCACTTCTGGCAAATGTAGCTGATGTGAAGTCATTAGTGATACATCCTGCTACAACAACACACAGCCAGTGCACAGAGGAGGAACTTTTAGATCAGGATATTAAGCCAAATACAATTCGTCTTTCCATTGGTACAGAAAATATTGATGATATTATTGAGGATTTAGAGGAAGCATTTAAGGCAGTACAGCAATAATTAAAAATATATTAAAACAGGTGCAGAAAGTTGAACTCTGCACCTGTTTTGCGTATAATAACTTTTATGAAAAGAAAACTCAGAAAAATTATTATTACAATATTATTCATACTTCTGGCATTTATTCTTTATTTAATTATAGGTGGTATTGCGCCGTTTTTGAAACATCCGGAAGTATCTGATGATACAAAAAAGAAAATCCAAAGCACAGATTTCTATGGCGAGAAACCGGGAACGGACAGAGCAATGGTCATTGAAGACAATGAAGAAGCTTTAAAAATCCGGCTCAAAATGATAGCTGATGCAAAGGAAACAGTGGTTCTGTCTACTTTTGATTTCAGAAGTGACAATGCAGGAAAGGACATGCTTTCCGCATTGCTGGATGCGGCAGAGCGTGGAACTCAGGTAGAGATATTTGCAGATGGATTTAATTCGTTTCTTCAGATGGAAGGAAATGAATATTTTTATGCCCTTTCTTCCCATCCCAATATAAAAATTATAATCTATAACAAGATAAATTTGCTCACTCCCTGGAAAGGGCTTGGAAGAATGCATGACAAGTATTTGATTGTGGATGACAGAGCGTATATACTCGGTGGAAGAAATACGTTTGGCTATTTTCTGGGAGATTATCAAGGGCACAAAAACTATGACAGGGATGTGCTGGTATATAATACGGGTTCAGAAAGCAGTTCTATATATCAGGTTAAGGAGTATTATAACTATATTTCCAAAATGGAATGCTGTAGTCTGTTTCATGATAAAGAAAGCATTGGAAAACGAGATAAAGTAAAAAAAGCAACAGAAGAATTAAAAGAAAGATACGAAAATCTATTAGAAAAATATAAGGGATTTCTCGATCAGCCGTATGATTACAGGTCCAATACTTATGAGACAAATGGGATTAACCTGTTGAGTAATCCAACCGGGGTTTATTCAAAAGAGCCCGTAGTTTTGTATGGATTAATGGAACTGGCAAAAGGTGCGAAGACAGAGGTGAAGATTCATACTCCATACATTATCTGTGATGATGACATGTGTAAGGGACTGAAAGAGATTGGTGCGAAGACTACAATTATGACCAATTCGGCAGAAAATAATGGAAATCTGTTTGGAGCAATTGATTACCTGAATCATAAAACCGATATAATTGATAGCGGAGTGACTATTAAGGAATATGAAGGTGGAATTTCTTATCACGGAAAGAGTATAACAATAGATGATGATATTGCTATTGTAGGTTCTTTTAATATAGATATGAGAAGTGCGTATATTGATACAGAATTAATGCTGGTAATTAACAGTAAAGATGTAAATAAGCAGTTAAAGACCGGCATGGAACAGTATGAGCAAAAGGCTGCAACGGTCAGGAATGAAACAGAGTACAGTGATATTCCTGATGGAATGACAATGAAACCATTGTCGGAGAAAAAGAAAAAGATAAAAGCATGGTTTGGTCCGGTTATGAATTGGTTCAGATTTTTATTTTAAAAGGAGAAAGAATTATGTTATCAAACAGAAAAATAGTAATAATAGGAGCGGGACATGTTGGCTCTCATTGTGCCTATGCATTGGCAATACAGGGAATCTGCGATGAAATTGTGTTTATAGACACAGACAGGATAAAAGCGGAAAGTCATGCAATGGATATTGGGGACAGCGTATGTTTTCTTGGTACCTGTCCTATTGTAAGAATGGGAGATTACAAAGATTGTGAAGATGCAGATATCATTGTTATAAGTGCAGGAGTACCAAGACTTCCGGGACAGACAAGACTGGATACTTTAGGAGTATCGGTCAAGTGTGTGAAGGATATTATTACTCATCTTAATGAAAGAAAAATTTCGGGTATAATTATTACGATTTCCAATCCGGCAGACATTATTGCAGATTATGTGAGAAAAGGTACAGGATTGCCCCGAAACCGCGTATTCAGTACAGGAACGTCTCTTGATACGGCGCGAATGAGAAGAACGGTAGGAGATATGTGTAATGTGGACCCGCACAGTGTCGTTGGGTTTGCAATGGGAGAACATGGAGATTCCTCTATGGTGCCGTTTTCACATCTTACTATATTTGGCAAAGCTTATAAGGAACTCAAGGAAGAGAACCCCGATAGATTTGGCAGTTTATCTGAAGACAAGATTGTGGAAAGAACTCATATGCGGGGAATGGACATTATAAATGGTAAAGGGTCCACAGAATTTGGAATTGGATATGTTCTTGCCGATATGGCGAAAGCAGTACTGATGGATGAGCACCGGGTATTGCCTGCCTCTGCATTGCTGGAGGGTGAGTACGGTCAGGAGAATGTTTATGCGGGAGTACCTTGTATCATAGGGCGAAATGGAGTAGAACAGGTAATAGAGTTGAAACTGACAGAAGAAGAAAATAAGAAATTTGCCGCATCCTGTGATATAATAAGAAAGCATATAAAAATGGCATCAGAACAATAAATTTGTCAGAGTGTTAAAAATAGAATGTGTGGCTGCAGGTGTTTGCAGCAGAATGGAGATAAAATGAAAAATTACAGCATGCATCTTCCAAGTTATTCAATTGGAGAAAAAGTATATGATAAAATTCCGGAAATTTGTGAACCATATGGCACAAAGGTAGTTGCCATCGGTGGGCATAAAGCCATAACAGCGGCAAAAGATAAGATTGTAAAAGCTTGTGAGAACTCAGAGATTAAAATACTTGATTTTATATGGTATGGAGGAGAGGCATCCTACGAAAATGTAGAAATACTAATGAACAACGAAGCAGTGAAAGAGGCAGATATAATTTTTGCCATCGGAGGAGGAAAGGCTACGGACACTGTAAAGTGTCTTGGCATAAAGGCAGACAAACCGGTATTTTCATTCCCTACAATTGCTTCTAACTGTTCCGCATGTACAAGTGTCTCAATCATGTATTATCCGGACGGAAGATTTAAGGAGCCTTTTTTCTTCCCGGCACCTCCGGTTCATGCATTTATTGATACAGAAATTCTGGTACATTCTCCGGCACGGTATATGTGGGCAGGAATGGGTGATACTTATGCTAAATATTTTGAGAACAATATCTTCAAGAGGTGAGGAACTGAATCATTACACACAGATGGGTGTTACTGTAAGTAAGATGTGTTTTGAACCAATTATCAGATATG
>JAUUNJ010000286.1 GCA_030844625.1 Roseburia sp.
TGCCTTAAATTGGGACACCTGGGCTATACCGATTTCTTTTTCCATGCCATATTTTACAATGGCTTTTGCCAGTGGATGTTCACTTTTCAATTCTAAAGAATATGCATTTTCTAATAATTCCTTTTCCGAAATTCCATCACCCACTATAATATCTGTAACTTCCGGTTTTCCAACTGTAATTGTTCCGGTTTTATCCAATGCCGTAATTGCAGTTTTCCCCGTATTTTCAATAGATGTGGCATTCTTAAATAAAATTCCGTTTTTTGCCCCTACTCCATTTCCAACCATTATCGCCACTGGTGTTGCCAACCCCAATGCACACGGACAACTGATTACCAATACAGAAATTCCCCTCGCAAGAGCAAATCCTACACTCTCACCTGCAATTAGCCATACAATAATCGTAAGCAGAGCAATTCCAATTACAACCGGTACAAATATCCCTGAAACTTTATCCGCCACCTTGGCAATTGGAGCCTTCGTCGTTGCCGCATCGCTTACCATCTGGATAATCTGGGATAATGTGGTATCCTCTCCAACTCTAGTTGCCTTGCATTTCAAAAATCCGGATTGATTCATGGTGGCTGATGATACACTGGATCCTTCCAATTTATCCACCGGAACACTTTCACCTGTCAGTGCTGACTCATCGACTGCACTGGAACCTTCAATAACCACTCCATCAACAGGTATACTCTCCCCCGGTTTCACAACAAAAATATCACCGGTATTTATCTGTTCTATGGAAATTTCTTTTTCTGTTTCATTTCCATTATCATCTCTTTGAATAATAACTGCTGTCTTTGGCGCCAGTTTCATCAATCCTTTCAGGGCATCTGTTGTTTTTCCCTTGGAATATGATTCTAACATTTTACCAACTGTAATCAGTGTAACAATCATTGCCGCAGACTCAAAATAGAAGTCATGCATATATTCCATTACTGCTTTATGATCTCCCATCATCTGGGAATTTGTCATTGCAAATAATACATATGTGCTGTATACAAACGATGCTCCTGCACCTAGTGCCACAAGAGTATCCATGTTCGGCGATTTATGAATAAATCCTTTCACACCGCTGACAAAAAACTTTTGATTAATAATCAATATAGATATTGTGAACAGCATCTGTATTAATCCCATCGCAATATGATTATTGTTTATGACTTCCGGAAGCGGCCATCCCCACATTGTATGTCCCATAGAAACATACATAAGAGGAACAAGAAGTATTAATGACGCGGTTAATCTTCTTTTTAGCCTTGGCGTTTCTGTATCCTTTAACATATCATCTCCGGATTCCGGATTACTTTTCTCTCCATCAACTGCACTGGCACCATATCCTGCCTGCTCAACTGCATGAATAATTTCCTGCTCATCTGCCTTTCCTTCTACCTGCATAGAATTTGTGAGAAGACTAACAGACACCGCATCAACCTGTGGTACTTTCGACACAGCCTTTTCCACCCGGGTCTGGCAGGCAGCACAGCTCATACCTGTAACTAAAAATTTCTTCATAGCATCCCTTATCCTAAAATACGGATTTTCCTTTCTTTGTTTTTTGTTCTATATAATTAATTTCAATTATTTCATAAGTTTTTGAAGTGTTGTTACCAGTTCATCTACAACTTCATCATTTCCCTCTCTTATATTATCTGCAACACAGGTTTTTATATGATTCGTCATCAATACTTTATTAAAACTGTTAAGTGCTGCTGTTATTGCTGAAACCTGCGTCAGAATGTCAGTACAGTAAACATCATTCTCCACCATATTTTTAACACCACGAACCTGCCCTTCAATACGGTTTAGTCTGTTAATTAAATCTTTATATTCTTTTTTTTCTCTATTTTTTGTTTTGTGCGAACAACATTCTTTGACCTTACATTCCTCTTTACATCCCATACTGCACCTCCTGATATCTGATTTTTATATTATATACCCCCAAGGGGTATATGTCAATGTAAAAAAAAAGAATGCACTCCTGTTAAAAGTACATTCTTTTCATGCGGATGGCGGGACTTGAACCCGCACGCCTTGGGGGCGGCAGATTTTGAGTCTGCTGCGTCTGCCATTCCGCCACATCCGCAAGGCAATAAAAATATTACCATTTTCGTTTAAAATTGTCAACAAAAAGCTGCAGATTCAGCATAAAAAATTATCCGGACAAAAATAAAAGTTTTCATCCGGCTAATTTTTAAATAATTTTAACATTTTATATTATAAATCACTCAAAGAATAGGAATCACCATTTCTTTTTGCCTTATAACAGTCACCGGAATCACAGGATACCGCATAATAATCTGTAGACTTACTGGAACCCGCCTTGTCCTCTATCTCACATGTTATGATATAGTAATAAGAATCATTAATGTCTACGATTTTATCATATCCAAAATATGCTATATCTCCATTTTCAAATTCACCATATTTATTTTCCAGCTTTTTACTTGAAACAAGATTGGCTGTTAAGGTACTAAGGGCATCATCATAGCTGTAGTTATATTCCGGAGCATAGTCATAGGCTCTTGTCACAACACTGCTTTCCACTCCATCAGCATCCACAGCAATAAAATAATATAAACTATCTCCTTTTGGCATCTTTATTGCTTTTTTGTACTTCTTGGATTTTGTGGTCGGCATTGTCCCATCTGTTGTATAATAAATTGTACATCCCGAATCAGCTGTCACCTCGATTTTTTTCTGATCCGTGTACTTTCCACTGTCAAGATTCACTGATGGGGGATTCACTTTTCCAAAATCGAGTATATATTTAACTGACATTTCCTTACTGCTTTTGCCGTTCTTATCCACCGACAATGCTCTGATCGTATATGTGCCCTCTTCCTCCAGTTTAATAGGAGATACATATTCTTTCTTTGTGGAGCTGTCACTTACATTGCTTCCGTCGGTGGTATAATAAATAGTTACACCATCTGTTGCCTTTAATTCTATTTCCATCGGTTTATCATAAGTGCCGCCATCCTGACTGGCTACCGGAATTGTTCCATCAAAAGATTTAAGTTCTTCCTGCAGTTCTGCCGGAGCTGAAGCAATTAACGGTTCAATTTTTGATTCCTGGTCATTATTCTGGTAAAGAATAATAAGTGCCTTATAATATTCGATATTAGAATTATCAAGGTCCACCAACGATTCAAGGTAACTGATTTCCTCATTGTCATATCCGCCAATTATGGCATCGATCTTATAAACCATTTCATATGCCTTGATCTTCTGTTCTTTTGTAAAAGCATTATTTGATGCATTAATGTACTGTGTTTTTGCATCTTTATAATTGCCCGCATCATAATATTGATTTCCTCTTGCATAATATTGATCAAACTTTTTCGTCATTGACGTTTTCTTTACCATGATTGTTGCAAACACAGCAATAACAATCGCCAAAATGGCAACCAATATAACAAGAAATACTTTTTTCTTGTTCACACCTTTTTTCTGTCCAGTGGACGGATTATAATTTGTGCGCTTTACATTACTTTTATATACAGGCTTCTGTTTTTTTCTATAATCAGGCTCATCCTCTTCAAGAGAATCCTCTTGGAATAAATCAGTTTTTATATGTTCTGTTTTATTTTTTTTGTTTGCACTTAAGTCTCTTTTCAGATAGCGATTCATTTCCTCCTCATCATCTTCCTCAAACGAAACTCCCCTGATAATATCTTTAAATTCTTTATCCGACTTTTCAGTTTTCTCCTCACTGGAAAACTCATCAATAAACGTATTAATCTTTGTTCCACACTTTGTGCAAAACATCTGATTATCATTACATTCGCTGCCGCATTTTGGACAAATCATAACACAAAATCCTTTCTGTTTTACATTATACATCAAAATCCTTTGGTAACAGATTATTTTCCTGAATTCCTATTAACTTTTTTATAAGAATGAATATATCATAATCTTATTTATGTTGCAAACAATTGCTAATCTCTTTTTGAAAATTCACATCCGCAGAAATTCTGTCTGTACAGATTATACTCTTTAGACAATTCAATGGACCTTTTATATCCATTTTTCTTTTTAAAATCAGAATATAAATATTTCACTCCATATTTTTCTTCTAACTCTTTTCCTATTTCATTTAATTTCGCCGAATTCTTTAACGGACTGATTGATAATGTGGTTGTAAAATAATCAAATCCTTTTTCTTTTGCTACATTCGCTGCTCTCTCCAGACGCAGTGAATAACATTGAAAGCATCTGTTCCCTCCTTCTTTACATTCCTCCAAGCCTTTCACTGCCCTATAAAATTCTTCCGGAATATAATCTTCA
>JAUUNJ010000287.1 GCA_030844625.1 Roseburia sp.
TAATTAACATTTCCCTGTCATTTAAAACAGCCAGATCTCTTCTTACCGTTGATTCCGATATTTCTAGTTTATCCATTAAATCCTGGGTTGAAACACTCCCTTGCACTTCAACTATTTCCATAATTTTCTGTAATCTCTCTTCTGTAAGCATTTCATCATCTCCGTTTCTTATCTTATCTTTACTATAACTCCATTTTCCGTCATTTTCAATCATTTTCTTTCAAAATCTTTCACAAATTTTCTTTACATTTTTGTATATTTTGTACAATTTATTTCATTTAATATATTATTTATCCACATATTTTAATATTTGTCTGACGTTTTTTGACTGTTGTTAATATAATATGAATTTTTTCATTATATTAAAAGCCATTGGGAACAAATCCGCAATGGCTTTTCTCTGATAATATTTATTTGTAATTGAAAGCATTTATCTGTTACTGGACATCAATTTTTTGATTCCCATTTTTAATCCATCCACAGTCAAAGGATACATATCCACAATCTCTTTAATCATGCGTTCTGATTCCATCCAGTACATATTGGATAAATCCCCATGATAGGACGGATTCAGCCATATGGAGTGGGGATATTTTTTGTGAAACAACTGCATCCACTCGTGACCGGATAAACCGTTATTTGGTCCGCTGTAATTTCCGTTCTTGTCTAAAAACTCTTCCGGTGCCATACCTGCATCCCCCACAATGATTACCTTATAGTCTTTATCATAATTGCGGAATGCGTACTGGGTATCAATCCAGTCTCCGCTGACACATTCCGGGGTTTTGTATAACTTTGCATAAATACAGTTATGAAAATAAAAAGTCTTTACGTCCTTAAAATGATTTGCCTTGTGAACTGCCTGAAACAACTGATTGCAAAGTTCACTATAAGGATACATAGAGCCCCCGCTGTCAAACAAAAGCATTAATTTTACTGTATTCTTTCTCGGCTGTTCAAATTCTAACTTTAAATATCCACCCTGATTACAGGTAGAATCAATAGTACCATCGATATCCAGTTCTGTTTTTGGCAAGTCTAACTTCCGGGAATACTGGCGCAGTTCACGGAATGCCACCTGGAACTGACGCATTGTAAGCTTTGTATCACGGCGGAAGTCTTTATAGCGTCTTTCTCCCATGACCGCAAAGGCAGTTTTCATACCTGCTTTATCGCCCAACTGAATACCTCCTGCCACATGACCATTTTTCCCAAACTCCGAACCGCCACCGCTGCCGATCCAGTAGTTCCCACCATTGTGCTCCGTCTTCTGTTCTCCTAATCTTTCCCGAAACATTCTGTGTACTTCTTTTGCTTCGCGTTCAGTACGCTTATCCATATACATTTCCGGATTAGTCATTTTTACAGACTCGGCATCATTATGCAGCCACTGTTCAATCTGCTCCATATTTATTTTTTCTTCTTTTATATTTTTAAAATACTCTAAAAATGCACTGTCCAGCTTATCATAATCGCCCTCATTTTTTACAAAAACTGTGCGGCACAAATAATAGAAATCGGTAAAATTTGAGTGCGCCAGCCCCTTGTCCAGAGCGTCCATCAGAGTAATCCACTCCGTAGTGGAAATATCCAGACCGTTGCTTCTTAAAGTATAAAAAAAGGAAGTAAACATATTTTTTCTCCATTTTCAAAACTTGACTGTACAGGACCATTTGAAAAAACTCAGAATCCCGAACAGTATTATAGATTCATCTGTTTTACAATCTCCAGATCTTCATCCTTTTTTACCAGTACACCCAGATAAGGTAATGTCTGCTGAATAGTATCCGGGTCAATTCCACCAATCATCAGCGCACGAATCCAATCGATAAATTCAGAAGTACTTGGTTTTTTTCTCATATCCCTAATATCACGAATCCAGTAAAAGGTCTTTAAAGCCTGCTCCAGCAGATGAGTCTCCAAATTTTCGAAATGGGCATTTACAATCAGCTCCATCATTTTTTTATCCGGGAATGTAATATAATGGAAAATACATCGGCGAAGAAATGCGTCAGGCAATTCTTTTTCTGCATTGGAAGTAATGATAACAATCGGACGTATTTTTGCCTTAACAGTCTCCTTTGTCTCATGGATATAAAACTCCATCTTATCTAATTCCCATAATAGGTCATTGGGAAATTCCAAATCTGCTTTATCTATTTCATCAATTAATAACACAACCTGATCTTCTCTTTTAAATGCCTCACCCAATTTCCCCAATTTGATATAATGAGCGATATCGTCTACACCTTCCTCTCCAAACTGGCTGTCATATAAACGCTGGATCGTATCGTAAGTATACAGCCCGTCCTGTGCTTTCGTTGTAGACTTAATGTTCCAAATCAACAATTCTTTATCCAGCGCTTTGGCTACGGCATCTGCCAGCATGGTTTTTCCCGTTCCCGGTTCACCTTTAATCAATAAGGGTTTCTGTAATTCCATGGCAACTTCCACAGAAGCCATTAAGTCATCAGAAGCAACATAAGTATCTGTGCCTGTAAATTTTGTTTCTGCCTGCATGTTGTATATTTCCTTTCCTAATTTAAAACATTTTGTTTTTTATTCATAATTTTCATCAGGTATAACTATCCTCATAAAGATTATACTATCATAAGGGAACCAGAATTTCCATATTTTAATAGTGTATACCCAAAATGCATTAGTACATTATTCTTTAAATAAATCATGTTTTGTATTTACAATTTAAAAATTAACCAAATTTGATATTTTTATATCATAATATTGGAACAATAAAGCTTATCTTTTATCTACTCATTATAAACAAATTTCATTTCCTTATTTGTGTATTTTTCACAAATAAAAATATTTTTATCTCTTTTTTTTGACTTAATGCACAATAATTGGTATACTATAACTAATTAATTTAAAAAACAGAAGGGAGGTTTTTTTATGGTAGGTATTATTCTTGCCAGTCATGGTGGATTTGCTACAGGAATCCTGCAGTCAGCGACTATGGTTTTTGGCGAACAGCCAAATGTAGCCGCTGTTACTTTGATGCCTAGTGAAGGACCTAATGATATTAAAAAGAAGATGGAAGATGCCATTGCTTCTTTTGATGATCCTGATCAGGTACTATTTTTGGTAGACCTTTTAGGAGGGACTCCATATAATCAGGCGAATGGACTCATTGACGGACATGAGGACAAATGGGCAATTGTAGCCGGCTTAAATCTGCCAATGCTGATTACAGCTTACAGCGAACGAATGATGAATGAAGCAGTAACAGCCCATGAGATTGCAGTTGCAATTTACGAACCTGCAAAGGATGGAGTGAAGATTACTCCGGATACTCTGGAACCAAAGAGCGCAGCACCGGTTGCAGCCGCTGCATCCGCCGAACCACAGGGAGCTATTCCGGAAGGAACGGTATTAGGTGACGGACATATCAAATATGTTCTGGCACGTATTGATTCCAGACTTCTTCACGGACAGGTTGCCACAGCATGGACCAAGAAAGTTCAGCCAACGCGTATTATTGTCGTATCAGATGATGTTGCACATGATGATCTTCGTAAAAAATTAATTATGAGTGCTGCACCTCCGGGGGTACACGCGCACGTAATTCCTATCGACAAGATGATTCAAGTTGCAAAGGATCCTCGTTTTGGTACAACAAAGGCTATGTTGCTTTTTGAGACACCTCAGGATGCACTTCGTGCTATCGAAGGTGGTGTAGACATTAAAGAACTCAACATAGGCTCTATGGCACATTCCGTCGGAAAGGTTGCCGTTAATAAAGTATTATCTCTTGGAAAAGAAGATGTTGAAACTTTTGACAAATTAAAGGCAAAGGGTATTGGCTTTGACGTTCGTAAAGTTCCAACAGATTCCAAAGAGGATATGAATACAATTATTGAAAAGGCAAGAGCTGAACTTGGCTGATGCCTGATTATTTCATTGAGAGGAGGACATTATTTTGAATGCTATTTCAATTATATTAGTAATTATAGTTGCTTTCCTGGCTGGTATGGAAGGAATCTTAGATGAATTCCAATTCCATCAGCCACTGGTAGCATGTACACTAATCGGTTTAGTTACCGGTCAGTTAGTTCCGTGCATTATCTTAGGTGGAACACTTCAGATGATCGCACTTGGCTGGGCAAACATCGGTGCCGCTGTTGCACCTGACGCAGCTCTGGCTTCCATAGCTTCTGCCATTATCCTTGTACTTGGCGGACAGGGCAAGGCTGGCGTAGACACAGCAATCGCTGTTGCCGTTCCACTTGCAGTTGCAGGCTTATTCTTAACAATGATTGTTCGTACATTAGC